>DAIOVT010000082.1:0-11127 GCA_036758885.1 Kineosporiaceae bacterium | reverse complement strand
CACCCGCATCACTCCGGTCGGCATGTCGGTGTTCGGTTCACCCGAGGCGTCGGCGAACCCGTCCTCGAACTCCAGGCTGAGCGGGGCGTCCACGGCACGCACCGCCCACCAGCCACCGTGCTGGTCGCCCTCGGGGCCGGTCATGTGGTAGTTCACCCGGCCGCCGGGGGTGAGGTCGTGCTCGGTGACCGTGGCCGGGTAGGTGGGCGGGCCCCACCACTTCTCCAGCTTGCGCGGGTCGGCCCAGATCTGCCACACCCGCTCCGGCGGCGCGTCGAACTCGGTGCTCACCACCAGGGTCGCGGCGTCCAGGTCCTTGCTGATGTCGACGTTCATCTCGAATCTCCTTCGTTTCCAGGGGTTTCCGGTTCGGGGTTCTCGGGTTCGCCGAGCAGTCGTTCGATCGCGGCGACGCGTTGCCGCCAGAGCAGTTCGAGCCTCTCGATCGCCGTGCGGGCATCGTCCAGAGCGGCAGGGGCGCCGCGCACCCGCATCTCCCGGCCGGCGCGTTCCTTGGTCACCAGGCCGGCGCGTTCCAGGATCGCCACGTGTTTCTGCACCGCGGCGAAGCTCATCGGAAACTGTTGTGCCAGTTGGGATACCGACATCTCCTGGCCGAGCACCAGGGCGATGATCTGTCGGCGGGTGGGGTCGGCGAGGGCCTGGAACAGCCGGTCCTCGCGCTCGTCCATCGCCGTCCCTCCGTGACCTCCAGCATGACGTACAACCGATTAGTTGTACGTTAGCCCGGCAGATCGGATCTGGCAAGCAGGGGCGGGGGAGGGGCACTTGACCCTGACACGATGTCAAGGCCTAGACCGGAGGCGTCATGTTGAGCATCTCGCAGTTCGCCCGCTACGTGGGGGTCAGTGTGCGCATGCTGCGCCATTACGACGCCCTCGGCCTGCTGGTGCCCGAACGGGTCGACCCGGCCACCGGTTATCGCTGGTACGCCGCCGGGCAGATCAATCGGGCCAACCGGCTGATCGCGTTGAAGGAGTTGGGGTTCGGGCTCGACCGCCTGGGCCCGATCCTCGACGCCGAGGTCGGCGCCGACGAACTCCGCGGCATGTTGCTGTTACGGCGGGAGGAACTCGCCGAACGCATCGCCGGGGACGTCGACCGGCTGGCCGAGGTGGAGCGACGGCTGAGATCGATCGAAGGAGGCACCATGTCCGAACTCGAGTTCACCGAGAAGGCCCTGCCCGCCGTCCGGCTCGCCCAGCTCACCGACCGGGTCGCCGAGCCGGCCCAGATCGGCACCAGGATCGGCCCGATGTTCGGCCGGCTCTCGGCCGCGCTGGCCCAGCAGGGGCTCGATCCCTCGCGGACGGCGATCGCCTGGTACGTGCCGGACGACGCCGAACCCGACCAGCTGCGCATCGGTGCCGGCATCGAGACGGCGCTGGAGGCGTCCGGGCCGGCGCTCGAGGCGCAGGGGGTCGAGGTGGCCGACCTGGCCGCCGTCCCGCGGGCCGTCACGGTGATCCATCAGGGCGCGATGTCCGGCATCGGCCGGTCCTGGGAAGCGTTGCAGCAGTACGTCGACAGCCGCGGGCTGACCTCGGTGGGCGTGTGTCGTGAGCTCTACCTGAACACCCCGGACGGCGACCAGAGCGACTGGGTGACCGAGCTGCAGCAACCGGTCGGCTGACGAGACGGGTCTACGGGCGGCGGCCGGTCAGCGCCCCATCAGGGCGTCCATGGCGACCGCGACGGCCGCCGCCACCCGGAAGTCCACCCGCTGGTCGGGCACCTGCACGGTGTACTTGTCGCGCAGCGTGAACTGGCGTTGCACGCTCATCATCGGGGCGCCGTCCTGGCCGGTGTAGTCGAAGTGCACCGGCAGGAAGTCGATGTCGGAGAACCGGCGCAGCAGCGAGATGAACATGTTGCGCTCCTGGCCCGTGCCACTGAATCCGGGGCCCTCGACGTGGAAGGTCGACCGGAGCAGGCTGGCCCCGAAGTCCTTCCGGAAGAAGCCGATCGGGGTGCCGGCGCCGTCCGTGACGTCGTAGCCCGAGTTCAGATCGATCACCTTGCGGGCCTTGAACCCGAACACCGGCCGGGTCTTCGCGTCGTCGGCGAAGAAGGTCACCTGTTCCTTGAACGCGAAGCGCTTCTGCTCGGCGAACGCCAGCAGGCCGCCGACGCCGCCGTCGGGGGTCGCCGAGAGCACCTCGTAGCGATTGACCATCATGGTGATCCGCTGCTTCACGAAGAACAGCGGTATGTGGGTGGCGTTCACGGCGGCGAGGCTATCGCGGCGGGACCGCTCTGACGGTGAGGCTCTGCTCGGCGCGGCCGACCGGGCCGTGCACGTCGTGCAGCGTGCTCGAGGTGAGCCCGAGACCGGTGCTGCCGAAGGTGACCCGGGTGTCCAGGCCGACCCAGGGCGCGGCCGGGGTGCGGAAGAGGTGGACGGTGAGGTCGACGTTGGGGTACATCCACTCGCCCGGCGGCACCCGGGTGGCGATGCCGTTGGCGGTGTCGACGGCGCCCAGGTAGGCGGCGATGTCGGCGGCGGCCTCACCCTCGACCAGCGGGTAGCGGGGACGCACCCACACCTTGCCCCGGCCGGGCATCTGCTGCTGCACGGTGCGCATGTCCAGCGAGGCGATGAATCCGCCGGTCCACACGCTCGATCCGTCCCACTCGGGCAGCCCTTCCGGATCGGGCAGTGGGTCACGCTCGCCGCCGGCGACCATGGCGGTGTCGGTGATCGCCAGCCGCCAGCCGGTGGCGCGCACGGCGGGCCGGTCGCCGACACTGAGCGTGGCCTCGATCTGCTCGATGGTCCGGCCCGGGCGCAGGGTCCGCACCTCGACGGTCGAATCGTCCAGGCCGATCACACCGAGCGCGTCGAAGGTGACCTTGCCCAGCTGCAGCTCGGGACGGGGGTCGTGGGTCTCCATCTCGTGGATCAGCAGACCGCAGACCGGGGCCAGATGTTGCTCGTCCTCGCGCCAGGCGCCCTGTACGTGGATCGCCGGCCGGAACACGTTCTCGGCGATCCGGGTGTAGTAGCTCTCGCTCACCCGCGAGAGCTTAGGCCGCGTTCGTCCGGCTCAGGATTCGCCCTCGGGTCGGCTCGGTCACGCCGGCGGTCGTCGTCTCGACTTGAGCAACACCGTGCCGACACCCGCACCTGCGGCGACCAGGGCGCCGATGCCGAGCAGCAGCTCGGTGGTGCCCACGCCGCCGGAGTCCTGTCCGTCGCCGGAGGCCGGGGTGGAGGCCGACGGCGCCGTGGTGGGCGTGGTGGTCGAGGGGATCGTCGTGCTCGCGCTCGGCGACGAGGACGAGTCGGGGGAGAACGGCACGCTCGAGGCGTTGCTGCTCGGGCGCATGCCGATGCCGGTGCGGGGGACGCCGCCGGGCAGCACCGAGAAGGTCCAGGTGCCCGAGACCGGGTGCCCGTCGGCGCTGGTCACCCGCCAGGTGACCCGGTAGCCGCCCTGCTGCAGGCCGCTGGGCAGGGCCGATCTCAGGGCCGGTCCGGTGACCTCGGCCGTGGTCGTCACCTCGCCGCCCGGGCCGGTCACCTTGAGGAACCCGGTGCCGACCATCAGGTCCTCACCGAAGGTGACCCGCACCTCGGTGGGTGCGGTGCTGAGCACCGAGCCGTTGGCCGGGTAGATCTCGCGGACCTCGGCGTGCGCCGAGGCCGACTGCGCGCTGAACACGGTGGCGAGTACCGCGACGGCGGCGAGCACCACGACGTACAGACTCATCGATCTCATCGGCTTCGGCATCGGCATCGACACCCTCGTCGTGCCTCGGGCGGGGACCTGGACCATGCGCACAGTCTCGCCCATCGAGCTGTGCCGGTCGGCACCGGGGCACTTCGGCGTCAAGCGGCACCGCGATCTTGCCGATGTGGAAAGCACCATGAGAAGAGCCGGATCGGTGGCGCGAGGCGCGCTCGCCGCACTGTTGCCCACCCTTGCCCCGGTGGGCGTTCTTGTCGTGCTGGGGCTGGCGGTGTGGTCGCTGCGCCGTCAGCTGCACGATTACCCCTGGCACCGGCTCGGTGCGGACGTCGCGGCGATCGGCCCGGTGCCGGTGCTGCTCGCCGTGGCGGCCACGGTGGCCTCGTACCTGGCGATGACCGGCTACGACGCGCTGGCGCTGCGCTACGTCGAGCACCCGATGCCGTATCGGCGCTTCGCCGCGGCCTCGTTGCTGGCCACCGCCTTCGGCAACTCGCTGGGCGCCTCCGCGGTGGTCGGCACCGCTTTGCGGGCCCGGGTCTACTCGGCCTGGGCGGTACCGGGTTTCGCGATCACCCGGATCGCCGGGTTCAACCTGGTCACGCTGTCGCTGGGCAGCGCGCTGCTGGCTGCCGCCGGAGTACTGATCACCCCGGACGACGCGGCGCGTGCCCTGCGGGTGCCGCTGCCGCTGCTGGTCACCCTGGCGGTGACGGCGGTGGCCGCGGTGGTCGGGTACCTGCTCTGGTGCGGTGGTGGCAAACCCGCGGTGAGCGTGCGGAACTGGCGGATCGACCGCCCCAGCCGCCGGCTGGCGACCGGGCAGGTAGTGCTGTCCTGCGTCGAGTGGCTGCTGATGGCGGCGGTGCTGTACGCCCTGGTGCCGCGCAGCGATGCGATCTCGTTCCCGCTCTTCGCCGCCGCCTTCGTGCTGGCCACGACGGCCGGACTGGTCAGCAATGTGCCCGGCGGGCTCGGCGTGTTCGAGTCGGTGCTGCTGGTCTGTCTCGGTCCGGCGTTGCCGGCCGACCACCTGGTCACCGCGCTGGTGGCCTACCGGTTGATCTACTACCTGGTGCCGCTGGCGGTCGCCGCGGTGCTGCTGGCGGTGCTCGAGTCCCGCCGCGATCAGGCCTCGATCGGGTCGCTGGTGCATCGGGCCGGTGTGCTGACACCGTCGGTGATCGCCTTCGGTGCAGCGGTTCTCGGCGTCGTCCTGGTGCTCACCGGAGACGTCCCGGGGGGCCCGCGCACCCTCGACCCGGCGACGTTCACGGCCAGCGTTACCGGCGTGCTGCTGCTGTTGCTGGCCCGCGGGCTGCACCGGCGGCTGCGCGGCGCCTGGGTGCTGACCATCGCCACCCTGGTGATCGTGCACGTGGTCGCGATCGGCATGCGCGCCATGGTCTTCGCCGTCCTGAGTGCCACGCTGGTCGCCCTGCTGGTGCTCGCCCGAGGGGCGTTCCATCGCAGTACCTCGGTGCTCTCCGCCGGGTTCGGCTGGGCCTGGGTGGTCACCGTCGCGGGTGCGTTCTCGGTGATCGTCTACCTGCACCAGGCGCTGGCCGGGCTCGAGGCGGGGGGCCGCACCTGGCTGGCGGTCTCGGCGGGTGGTGACGCGCCGGTGCCGTTGCGCATCGGTCTGGCCGCAGGGGTGGCCTCGCTGCTGGTCGCCGGAACCCGGCTGGCCTCACCGCTGCGGATCGCCACCACCGCCGGCGAGGAGGAGCTGCGCCGGGTGGAACCCCTTGTGGCGCAGGCGATGCACGGTGACGCCTCGCTGGTCTGGACCGGTGACAAGCGGGTGCTGCTCTCGGCCGACGGCACCGCGTTCCTGATGTACCAGGTGGAGGGTCGCAGCTGGGTGGTGATGGGTGACCCGGTGGGCGAGGAGTCGGCGTTCGACGAACTGCTCTGGCGGTTCCTCGACGAGTGCGACCGCAACTGCGGGCGGCCGGTGTTCTACTGCGTGCACGCCGAACAGGCCGAGCGGTACCGGCGGCTGGGCCTGAGCCTGGTCAAGCTCGGCGAGGAGGCGGTCGTCGACCTGGCCACGTTCAGCATGCAGGGCAGCCGGCGGGCCAAGCTCCGCTCGGAGCTGCGGGCCGCCGTGAAGCTCGGCTGTTCGGTGGAAGTGCTTGCGCCGGAAGAGGTTCGCGCGGTGCTGCCGGAGTTGCGGGCGGTCAGCGAGCGATGGCTGACCGAGCGCAACGCCAAGGAGAAGTCGTTCTCGCTCGGGGCCTTCGACGAGCAGTACCTGGTGCGGTTCCCGGTCGCCGTCGCCCGCCAGGACGGCGAGGTGGTCGCGTTCGCCTCCTTGTGGGCCAGCGGCGGCCTCGGCGAGGTGAAGGTCGACCTGATGCGCCGCCGCCAGGATGCGCCGCGGACCGTGATGAGCCAGTTGTTCGTCGAGTCGATGCTCTGGGCGCAGGCGCAGGGGTACGGCTCGTTCAGTCTCGGGATGGCGCCGTTGTCGGGGCTGAGAACCGATGGGGCGGCGCCGTTCTGGGACCGGGTCGGGCATTTCCTGTTCTCGCACGGCGAGCACTTCTACAACTTCCAGGGTCTGCGCCAGTTCAAGGACCGGTTCGACCCGCAGTGGCAGACCCGGCATGTGGCCAGCCGGGGCGGTGCCGCGCTGCCGGTGATGATGCTCAACGTGGCCACCCTGGTCGGTGGTGGGGTGCGCGGCATCGTCGCGCGCTGAGGTCTCGGGCCCGTCGTCTCAGACCCGCCGTCTCAGACCCGCCCGGTGGTCTGCGGCCACCAGCCGCCCTGCACCAGGTCGGCGCTGGGGGTCTGCCGCAGCAGGCCGTACAGGTATTCACCGACCGTCGGTTGCAGCCGGTCGACCACCTTCACCAGCAGTTGCTGTACCTGATCTGACGGCCAGTCGTCCGGGAGCAGTTCGGCCGGCAGGATCGGCACGTTGTAGCGCGGACCGGCGGCGAGCATGATGCCGCGGAACAGCTGCCGGAAGGCGAGCTCGCCGTGCGCCGTCCCGCCGGCGATCCCGCCGTCGACCTCGCGCAGCAGGTCGTCCACCTCGTCGGCGGCCCGCCGGAGATCGTGCTGGCGGTCGGCCAGGCGCCAGACCCGCGCGGCGATCCGGCGGGCGGTCGGCAGGTCGACGTCCAGCTGCCCGGTCTCGACGACGGCGTCCTGGGTGGGCCAGTCGGGGGCGGCGGCCAGCTGCTCGGCGAACCCGGGTTCGGTCAGCCCGATCAGCACCCCCGGGCGCAGCTGGCCGTAGCCGGCCCGGGCCGCCGCGCTCTGCAGGGCCTCGCGGCGGCGGCGGTGCCGCTCGGGCACGTCGTGCAGGACGACGTGGAAGGACCCGTCCCAGGTCAGCGGGGTGTCCCCGTGGCGCAGCCGCAGCCAGCGCTCGAGGTAGGCGCCGGCCATGCGGTAGACGCTGATCCGGCCGACCCGCTCACGTTCGAGGTCGCCCTCCCGGAGTTTGCGGGCCAGCACCTGCCGGCCGGTCGGTTCGGCGACGCCGAGCACACCCATCAGCTGCACCAGGATCGGTCCCGGCAGCGCGGTCGCGTCGAGTGCGCCGAAGACGAAACCGATGGCGCTGCGCGGCAGGTCGACCGGTTGCACGCCCTCGGACATCCGGCAAGTTTAGAACGACTACGTATGACAGAGTAGCCGCGAATCCCGGATCATCTGTAGGGTTTCCGATGACGCTGAACAGGGGGAACCATGGCGAGTGACGCAGCCGGGCACGACGGGTCCGGGAGTCGGGTCGAGGCATCGCAGAACGCCGGATCACCGGCACGGAAGACCAACGGCCGGGAGATGTTCTTCAGCATCCTGACCTCGGTGCTCTTCGACGTCGTGCTGTCGATCGTGATCTTCCAAGTGGCCAAGAACAACGGGGCCAGTGACGTCGCGGCGTATCTGTGGGCGAGCATCGGTCCGTTGCTCGGCCTCGCCTTCGAGTTCCTCCGGCATCGCCGGGTGGACGTCGTCGGCGTGGTCATCCTGGCGATCATCCTGGTCTCGGCGGGCATCTCGCTGATCGGCAGCACCGACCCGAAGGCGTTGCTGCTCAAGGACTCCGTGTTCACCGGCGCGATCGGGCTGATCATTCTGGCCAGCCTGACCCCGCTGCTGCCGCGGCCGCTGATGTTCTACATGGGCCGCAAGTTCGGCACCGACGGCACCGACGCGGGCGTGGCCTGGTGGAACTCGCTGTGGCAGTACGAGGGCTTCCGGCACTCGCAGCGGGTGATCACCGCGGTCTGGGGCGTCGGGTTCCTGGTGGAGGCGATCCTGAAGACCGCCTGGGTGCTGATGCTGCCCTTCGACACCGCCTACACCCTGAACCAGATCGGGCCGCTGGTGGTCACCATCGGCCTGATGATCTGGACCATGGCGTACGCCGGCAAGGCCCGCCGGGCCGGCGAGGAGCGGGGCCGGTTGCGCGAGCAGGCCCGGCAGAGCTGAACGTGACCGAGCCTGTGGGCTGCACCGACGCTGGGTCGATGCTCCGTCATCTGTCAGCGCGTTTCCCGCGGAGGCACTCCGCTGCGGTTTCGCCGCCGTAGTCGCGTTTCGGCAAGGGAGCCGATCGCTAAGCAAGACGTGACGCATCGGGTGGGCACACCCGCTCGGGGGCAGCGCAGCCCTTTCTGCCACGACGGATCTTAGCGAGCACGTTGCGTCCACGGATCGAGGCCATACGCCACCAAGGGGTCAGTTTCACGTGCCGTCGACGCCCAAGAATGCGCTGACTCAGACAGTCCCGGATCACCGCCGCGAGCGCGGGGAGCACACCAGCGTCAGCATGCTTCGGGTCGCGAGCGAGGGATCACCCCGCGAGCGCGGGGAGCACAGGATCGCCTGGTCGAATAGGGCGTCCATGTTGGGATCACCCCCGCGAGCGCGGGGAGCACACATCGGTGGCGTACAGGCCGCCTCCGGATCACCCCCGCGAGCGCGGGGAGCACGAGTCGCCGCACCCGATGGCGCGGCCCGTCATCGGATCACCCCGCGAGCGCGGGGAGCACACCGCGCTCAGGCGCGGCAGGCAATCATGGCCGGGATCACCCCCGCGAGCGCGGGGAGCACCTGGTGTTGGGGAAGCATGGCGGCCCGGAGGCAGGATCACCCGCGAGCGCGGGGAGCACCCGGTGTGGTGGAGGTGCGTGTTGGCGACGTGGGGATCACCCCCGCGAGCGCGGGGAGCACGCGTTGTCATGGACCCACCGGGCGAAGCCGAAGGGATCACCCCCGCGAGCGCGGGGAGCACGGACAGGTCCCGGAAGTCGAAGGTCCACTTCACCGGATCACCCCCGCGAGCGCGGGGAGCACCCGACGTGCGGGCGGCACGCGCACATGGAGCTGGGATCACCCCCGCGAGCGCGGGGAGCACCGGTCCCGGCGTGGATCCGCTGGGAGGGCCGCCGGATCACCCCCGCGAGCGCGGGGAGCACGCAGCTGCCCGTTCCTGCGCTGCGGCCTCACGCGGATCACCCCCGCGAGCGCGGGGAGCACGGCGGCCGATTGGGGTGACGGGTGGTGCCGGACGGATCACCCCCGCGAGCGCGGGGAGCACAACTCATCGGACTTGGCGGTGGTGAGCTGGTTGGGATCACCCCCGCGAGCGCGGGGAGCACCCGGTCGAGTCGTTCGAGGTCGCCGACGTGTAGGGATCACCCCCGCGAGCGCGGGGAGCACCCGAGGATGCCGCTACGGCGGTGTTCTCGGCCGGGATCACCCCCGCGAACGCGGGGAGCACCAGGCCACGGAGTTCTACGACGCTGCATCCCAGGGATCACCCCCGCGAGCGCGGGGAGCACGGCGAATACACGGCGCGGGCGGTGCGGGGATCCGGATCACCCCCGCGAGCGCGGGGAGCACGGCAGGACAACCCGTCCGCCGCGTACGTGATCGGGATCACCCCCGCGAGCGCGGGGAGCACCGTCCGCCGTTCACGCCCGAGCAGATCGAGGAGGGATCACCCCCGCGAGCGCGGGGAGCACGGGCGCAACCCAACCCCGAAGCAGCGGAAGGTCGGATCACCCCCGCGAGCGCGGGGAGCACTCCCCCTCGGTCGAATACCAGCCGAGACACACCGGATCACCCCCGCGAGCGCGGGGAGCACCTCATGTACGAGCGGGTGGTCCTGGCCCGGCGTGGGATCACCCCCGCGAGCGCGGGGAGCACCACCTGCATCGGCGCCTTGAGCTTGATGTAGTCGGATCACCCCCGCGAGCGCGGGGAGCACACCCAGCAGGCGAGCACCCTGGTCACCGACGACGGATCACCCCCGCGAGCGCGGGGAGCACGCCGTGGTGCCGGCCGGGTCGGAGATCCGGTCGGGATCACCCCCGCGAGCGCGGGGAGCACTTGTTCGCGACGGCGGTCCAGTGGGCGCTGTTGGGATCACCCCGCGAGCGCGGGGAGCACGGGGTGACGAACCATCCGACGCCGGGTTCACTGGGATCACCCCCGCGAGCGCGGGGAGCACGCACGGTTCGCCCTGGCGGCGGGCGGCGAGGCGGGATCACCCCCGCGAGCGCGGGGAGCACGCGCCCGGCTCTTTCTGCCTGAGGGGCTGGTGGGGATCACCCCCGCGAGCGCGGGGAGCACTTGCCGAGCGACTGCATCGCCGCCCGGAACGTGGGATCACCCCCGCGAGCGCGGGGAGCACGGACGCGCTCATGGATTCGTGGGGGCTGACTCACGGATCACCCCCGCGAGCGCGGGGAGCACGCCGACTGGATCGCCGCAGCCGACGCCGACGGGGGATCACCCCCGCGAGCGCGGGGAGCACCCTGGGCACTGTGCTCAACCGATGGCATACCTAGGATCACCCCCGCGAGCGCGGGGAGCACGCGGCGCCGGTGGTGGCATCACCAATGGTGACGGGATCACCCCCGCGAGCGCGGGGAGCACCCCATGTGCAGCGCCGCTGCCCACGTCTCGCGGGGATCACCCCCGCGAGCGCGGGGAGCACCGCGAGTAACCAGCCTCATCGAAGAACGCGAGGGGATCACCCCCGCGAGCGCGGGGAGCACACGTAGTCATCTTCCGTCTCCAGCGACTCACTGGGATCACCCCCGCGAGCGCGGGGAGCACCTCCCGTTCCAGCTCGGCGTCTTCTCGAACACGGGATCACCCCCGCGAGCGCGGGGAGCACGAGAACGTGCGCGCGACGACGACGCTCGTGCTGGGATCACCCCCGCGAGCGCGGGGAGCACACCTCGACGCGCACGTTCTCGCCGCCCATCGGCGGATCACCCCCGCGAGCGCGGGGAGCACAAGGCGACCGCGGCGGATGGGTCTACTTCGTCCGGATCACCCCCGCGAGCGCGGGGAGCACTCCCGGTGACCAACGCCAGTGAACGGAAACAGGGGATCACCCCCGCGAGCGCGGGGAGCACTTGTTCGCGACGGCGGT
>DAIOVT010000081.1:1207-11168 GCA_036758885.1 Kineosporiaceae bacterium | reverse complement strand
GGGCTCGGTGATCTCACCGACGACCTTCTCCTCGACCCGCACACTCGCCCGGGTCACTCGCTGAACGACGACGCGCACTCTCGCCCCTAGTCCCGAACCCGCAGCGCACCGAGCGCGACCGGCTCGACCGCACCGACCACCTCGGAGCCACCGAACAGCACCGCGTCGGCGGGCGGTCCGAGTACCCCGGGATCGACGCCCAGATCGACCAGGAGGGCCTGGATCAGCACCGCCGCGGCGCGCTCGGCGCCGTCCGAGATCTTCACCGCGGCGGCCCGGCCGTCGGGCAGGGCCGCGGCGAACACGCCCTCCGCGCCGTCCTTGGCGATCAGCCCGGGCACCGCGGTGGTGAGCACCTTGACCGGTCTGGCGCTGCCGCTGAGCCACTGCGGGTAGTCGCGCATCGCTTGCGCCACAGCGTGTTCGGCGCCCGCACGGGCGGTGGCGAAGCGGGCGAACACCCGGGTCAGCGCACGCAGCGAGATCGCGAACAGCGGCGCCCCGCAACCGTCGACACCGACCGCGGCCGGCTGCTCACCGGCGATCTCGGTCAGCGTCTGCGCGATGCGTTGCTGCAGCGGGTGGCCGGGGTCGAGGTAGCTCTGCACCGGCCAGCCGTTGCCGACGCAGGTGAGCAGCATCGCGGCGTGCTTGCCGGAGCAGTTGTGCTCGATCGGCACGGCCAGCGCCGATGCGTCCAGGTGGGCCAGATCGAGGATCGCGCTGACGCCGTCGAGATGGAACGGCTCACCGGCATGGCTCGCGGTGGCCAGCGCCAGCAACTCGCCGGTCAGCGGCAGACCCGCGCGCAGCATGGCGAGGGTCTGCACCGGCTTGTTCGCCGACCTCGGGAAGATCGGTGCGTCCGGGTCGCCGGCGCTGATCCAGGCCGAGCCGTCGGCATGGCGGCTGAACGCCGAGCCGAAGTGCCCGCCCTCGACAAAACCCGACCTGACCACCCGCGCAAGCAACTCCTGAGCCACCTCGCCACCCTATTCGCCGGGTGCGCGCGGGCGGGAGGAGGAATCAGGAGGTGGCCACCGGAACCTGGCCGACCTGGTAGCGACGGGCCAGCTCGGCGGTGAGCTTGTCGACCACCTGCTGCACCTCGCGGCGGGACTTGCTGACCCGGCGCTCGACCTCGTCGAGCCGCTCCACCGCGCCGAGCAGTTCCTCGTCGCTGAGCTCGGCCAGGTCGGAACCGTTGACGTCGGCGACCGCACGCTCGGCCTCGCGGCGGTTCTCGCCGATCCGGCTCGGCCGCAGCCGGCTCAGGTGCCGGCCGAGCCCGAACGAGGAGCGCGGCCTCGGGTCGGCCAGTGCCTTGGAGAGCCGCTTGGCGATCTCGGCGTCGCTCGCCGTGCCGGAGCCGATCAGATGGCCCTGGCCGGCGTCGCGGGCCTCACGCTCGGCGCGCAGCAGATCGAGACGGCCCTGGATCAGCCGTCGCGCGTACGAGAGATCGGTCTCCTCCTGGTCAGCCTCGGTACGCCGGGCCCTCAGGTCGGAGATGTCGATGTTCTCGAGATCGAGCAGGTAATCCGGAGCGAGCACCCGGTCGATCCGGCGCCTGCCACCTGCCATGTACTCGGTCATCGCCGCAAGCTCCCTTGTCGGAATGCGTTTGGCGCGAGTCTAGCGCGATGGTGGCAGAAAGTAGCGAATTGAACACACAGAGGCATGGTCGTCGCTTCCCAGCGGCAGCTTGCGTCCCGCCCGGAGCACCTACCAGCCGCCGTACGGACCCGTGCCACCGCCGCCCTGGATCTGCTTGACCGCCGGGCGGACGTCGACCAGGTACACGGTCGCGGCGACCACCGCGATGATGCTGAGGAAGCCGATCGAGCTGGTCAGGCCACCGCCGGCGATCGGCAGCGCGATGAAGCCGAACGCCGCCGCGACCCCGAGGATCGCCAGCCACTTGGGCTTGGTCAGCTTGCCCGCCGCGACGAAGGCGTCGGAACGTGTCCGCACCGCGTCGACCAGGGCGAACAGCTGCATGCCGAACGCGAGGAAAGCCAGGATGATCAGGACGCCGACCTGCAAGCTGGGAATGCTCATGTTCACAGAGTACGGAACGACGACGCCGAACGGCCGCCACCGGCACCGGGCGAACCCCGTGCGGGTGGCGGCCGTTCAGGTGTGCTGAACGCTCAGCGACTCACTCGGCCGACTTCGGACGGCGACGGGTGGCCGGCGACACCTTGGCGGTCGACACCTTGGCGGAGCCGTTCGCGGCGGTGGTGGTGCGCCGGGCCGGGCGCTTCGCGGCGGGCCGCTTCACCGGCTTGGCCGCCTTGGCCGAGTCGACGGCACCGGCGGTGGCGTCGACCGCGGAGTCGACGGTGGACCGAACCGCGTCGGTGGCCTCGGAGACGGTCTCGGTGACCTCCTCTGCGGCCTTGCCGACGAACTCCTCGGTGCGGTCGGCGAAGCGGCCGACGGTCTCGGCGACCTCTTCCTCGGCCTGACCGAACGCCTTACGGCCGCGGGCGGCCAGCTCGGAGTACTCCTCCTCGATGCGGCCGGCCAGCTCCTGCGCGCCGGCCTTGATCGCGCTCGGCTCCCACTTGGCCACGGTGCGGGTGACGAAACGCTGCACGTAGTCGGGCTCGACCGAGGCGACGGCCTTCTCCACACCCACCTGCACCTTGGTCACCCGGGCCTCGACGCCGCTCTGCAGGGCGGCGGCCCGCTCGCCGGCCTCGGAGGCGGCGCGGCGAACCTGGTCGACGGCGAGGTCGGCGGCACCGACCAGGGCCATCACCGGGGTGGTGCGGCGGACGTTCTCGACAACGGCCGCGGCGCGACGGTTCGAGTTCTTGGCGTTCATTCGGTGTTCTCCTTCGGGGAACGTGGCGCCCGGCGGGCGCGTGGACGTCGTTCTGGCTCGGGCGACTTCGCCGTCGAGCGTCTGGCGGCGGGACGCCGGGTGGGCGCGCCGCCGGTGGTGCTGGTCTCGGTGCCGGCGCCCTCGGCGCCGACGGGCTTGGCGCCGGCGGGCTTGGCGCTTCCGGCGCCCGGGTCACCCTCTGCCGCAATCCTTTTGGCTGCGCCTCGGGTGGCCGTGGCCCGCTTGGCCGTGGCTCTCCTGACCGTTGCCCTCTTGGCGACGGCCCGCCCGGGAGCGGCTGCCTCGGCGTCGTTCCCGGCCGGGGCCGGGTCCTCGGCGGGCGCCGGCCCGGACGGCGCCTGCTGCTCGGCGGCCGACTCCTCGTGCCGCCGGTTCTCGGCCCGGAACGAGGCGTAGATGTCGAGCAGCGCCCGGCGCTGCCGATCGTTGAGCCCCGGGTCGGCGGCGATCGCCGCCTCGACGTCCGGAAGTCGTTCCGAGTCAAGGATTCCCGCGCGGATGTAGAGCGCCTCCGCGGAGATCCGCAGCCCGGTGGCGATCTGTTGCAGCACCTCGGCCGAGGGCTTGCGCAGGCCACGTTCGACCTGGCTCAGATAGGGGTTGCTGACCCCCGCCTGGGCGGCGAGCTGACGCAGCGACATCTGGGCGTTCTCACGCTGCGATCGCAGGTACTCACCCAGGGAGTCGACCCGGGCGTGCACCTCCACGCCGAGCTCGTCGACCCGCTTGCCGATGCTTGCCATGAACACCATTGTGCTTGCAATTGTTAGCAAGCGCAATCCCGGCCATGATCACCGGGGGTTCAGGGCTGGACGACGACCTCCTGCGCCGCGGGGATCGAGTCCACCCGCAGGGCCGCGTCGACCGGCACGTTGCGCTTCAGCAGGGCCAGCGCGATCGGGCCCAGTTCGAAGTGCAGAACCGCCGAGGTGACGGTGCCGATCGACCGGGCGGCGGCGCCGTCCGCGCCGTTCTGCTGGGGTTCGCCCTGCACGAACACCTCGGCCCCGCGTTCCGGCAGAACGTGTTCGGAGCCGTCCAGGTGCAGCAGCGCCAGCCGGCGCGGTGGCCGGCCCACCCGGTACACCCGGGAGACGGTCTCCTGGCCCCGGTAGCAGCCCTTGTTCAGGTGCAGCGCGCTGCGCAGCCAGTCGGCCTCGTGCGGAAGCGTCCGGTGGTCGACCTCCCGGCCTTCCCGCGGACGCCAGGCCGCCACCCGCAACGCCTCGGCGGCCCAGGAACCGGCGGGCTCGAGCCTCTCGGCGATCGCCGGCAGATCGGCGCGGGCCACCCAGATCTCCCGCCAGGGCCGGTGCACGCCGGGATGCTCGGCGACGTCGGTGTAGACGCCCGTGTCCGGCCCCGGAGCCGGCCAGGGGTCCTGCCAGGAGGGGGGTGCCGCGCCGTCCGGGGTGGACCCGCCCGCCGCGAGCGCCGCGGCCAGTGCGGGGGGCGGTTCCGCGCCCGGCGCCAGCACCGCACCGATCGCGGCCCAGTCGGCCGAGACGTCGGCGACCTGCACCTTGATCCGGAACCGCATGCCCTGCAGCCATTCCAGGATCGCCTGTGCCGCACCGCCTTCCACGCTCAGCCAGGTGGTCTCGCCGTCGTCCACCACGTGCAGCGAGTGCTCGACGTGACCGTGCGGCGACAGGATCAGCGTCTCGGCGCTCTCCCCCGGCGGCAGGTTCTCCAGGTGCTGGGTGGTCAGCGAGTGCAGCCAGCTCAGCCGCTCCGGCCCGGTGACGGTGAGCAGGCCGCGCTGGGAGAGGTCGGTGACCGCCGCCCCCTCGAGCAGCCGCCGTTGCTCGCGCATCGGGTCGCCGTAGTGCCAGGGCACTCCGGAATCGACATCGGGCCAGGGCACTCCGGAATCGACATCGGGCCAGGGCACTCCGGAGGCGGCGTCGGGCTGCGGCTCGGCCGTGGGCTGCGCGTCGGCCGGCCCGGGGACGGCGCCCGGCCGGGCGAACCAGGGCGATCTCACGACAGCCTCTTCAACTGTGCCGACGCGTGCGAGGTGAGCGGCACCCCGACGGCGGCCATGTCCATCACCCAGGCCAGATCGCCGTTGACCAACCCGTACAGGCGTTTCGCCGCGTTGTACTCCTTGGCGGTCTCGGTGCGGGCGACCAGATCGGTGGCCAGTTCGATGCGCGGGCCGTCGACCGTGCCCAGATAGATCTCCACGATCCCGGTCGGGTGCGACAGCATCACCTCGAGCTTGACGGCGCCGTCCTCACCGTCGCCGGCGGTGCGCCAGAACCCGGTCTCGGTGCTCAGCGGACGCACCTGGTTGCCCTCGTCGTCGAGCAGCCACGACCGTGACCGGTAGGAGAGGAAGGGCCGGCCGTCGTGGCTGAACTCGACCTCCTGGCCGAAGCGCAGGTCGGCGTCCAAGGTCGGGTAGCCGACCACCCCGGCGCCGGCCCAGCGGCCGAGCAGCCAGGTCAGCGGGACGAGCGGGGTGGGGAGTTCCGGATCGAGCGTGATGGGCATGAGCCCATCTTCTGCTATCCCGGCAAGTCCTGCTCAGGCACCCGACATCCGGGCCAGGGTGTAGGCCAGCATGCCGACCGCGCAGATCGGGCCGGCACCGGCGGCGACCGAACCGGCCCGGCTGCGAACGGCGGGCAGCGAGGCGAGCAGATGGGTCACCCCGGCCGAGACCGCGGGCACCGCGATCGCGATCATCACGTACGGGGTGAGCAAGCCGTCCTGCAGGCCGCGGGCCGCTTGCACCCCGACGGCGGCCAGCGAGGCGACCAGACCGACCCCGAACGCCGCCCACGGCTGGGCCCGCGGCGAGACCGGGAGCAACAGGCCGGCCACGGTGAGCACGGTGCCGACCGCCGCGACGATCACACCGGCGGCGCCCAGCCGGGTGCCGGCCAGCAGCACCCAACCGGCCGCGAGCAGCACCAGCACCTGTCCGGTCACCGTCGCGGTCAGCGACTCGACCAGCGAGCGACGGCCGTCGCGGCGCAGCAGTTGATGCAGGAACGCCACCAGCACCATCGCCGCGAGCAGCACCGCGAAGGGCGCCATCGGGTGCGCCGACCCCGACCGGGCCAGCCCCAGACCGACCGACGCCACCCCGGAGACGGCGATCACGATCGCCGCGCTCATCCTGGTGTGCTCCATGCCGAGCAGCACGGTCCAGCCGGCGGCCAGGCCGAGCACCGCGAGCAGCACCACCCCGGCCAACGCGAACTGCGGATCGGACAGGCCGAGCAGTGCCGTGCCGGCGATCAGCGCACCGAGCACCACCGTGACGACGGCCACCAGCGGGGACTTCACGCTCGCATCCTGACAGATCCGGCCGGGCGGCCCGGAGTCATCGGACGGCGCCGGGTCGCGCACCGGAACGGACGTGGCCGTGCTCACGTAGGCAGGGATACCGCCTCGATGACCGGTTCATGTGCAACGAGCGACGGTAGGGTTAAGACATGGCCCAGTTGCTGTTGTTGACCAACGCACTGGCGCCGTCAGCCGAGGTCGTCCCGGCGCTGGCGCTGCTGTCCCACCAGGTCAGGGTGCTGCCCGCGGAACCCGCGGTGCTCGTCGACGCCCCTCCCTGCGAGGCGATCCTGCTCGACGGCCGGCGCGACCTGGTCGGCGCCCGGGCCTTGTGCAAACTGCTGCGGTCCACGGGGCTCTCCTCGCCGCTGCTGCTGGTGCTCACCGAGGGCGGGCTGACCGCGGTCGCCGCCGACTGGGGCATGGACGAGGTGCTGCTCGCCGACGCCGGTCCCGCCGAGGTCGAGGCCAGGCTGCGGCTGACCATCGGCCGCAGCCAGCTGGCGGGCACCGCCTTCGAACCCGCCCACGCCGAGATCCGCAGCGGTGACCTGACCATCGACGAGGTCTCCTACAGCGCCAGGCTGCGCGGGCGCGCGCTCGATCTGACCTACAAGGAGTTCGAGCTGCTCAAGTACCTCGCCCAGCACCCGGGCCGGGTCTTCACCAGAGCCCAGCTGCTGCAAGAGGTTTGGGGCTACGACTACTTCGGCGGCACCCGCACGGTCGACGTGCACGTGCGTCGGCTCCGGGCCAAGCTCGGCACCGACCACGAGACCCTGATCGGCACCGTGCGCAACGTCGGCTACCGGTTCGTGCCGGACAATCCACCGGCCGCCGAGGGAGCCGCCCGGGTCGGCGCGGGCGACCAGCAGCTCAGCGAAGAGGCATGAGCGGGCCGCTGGATCCGGCGTTCCTCGAGTTCCTGCTGGCGAGACTGACCGAGGAGGTCGTCGCCGCGAACCACCGCCGGGAGACCGTCTCGCCGGACCGGGCGCCGTCCGCGGAGCAGGGGTTGCAGTTGCTCGACTCCCTGATCACCGACCTGCGCGGCGGCCGGACACCGGACCGCACCTCGCTGAACCTGTTGCTCTACGCCTACGGCCGGCACCCCGACTTCCACGCCGACTGGCTGCGCATCAGCTGATCCCCGGCGGTGCCGGATCCGTTCCGGCAGAACGAGTTCTGCCAACCCTGACCAGTACGGCGCTCAGCGGCACCGACGGAACCTGCTCCGCGGAACCCCGCGATTCGCACAGTTGGCACGTGCCGGCGGCCGCCCGCAAACGGTTCGGGCCGGCCCGGAAAATTCCCCGGACCGGCCCGACGTACGGATCGGAACCGCTTACGGCAGAACGGTGATCCGAGTGACCGCCGGCGGGGCGGCCGGCGAGTTGGCGCCCAGCCAGGCGACGAACTCGTCGAGGTCGACGCCGCCGCCGACCCGGTTGGTGCCGGAACGGAAGACGGTGAAGCCGTCACCGCCGTCGGCGAGGAAGCTGTTCACCGTGACCCGGTAGCTGCCGTTCGGGTCGACGGTGACCCCGTCGAGCTTGATCGAGGCCGGGTCCACCTTGCTGCCCTCGGCCGCGGAGGCCGAGTACGAGTAGGTGAAGCCCCGCGACGGGCCGTTGATCAGCACCGGCCGCGAACGGCCGGCCTGGAACTGCTGCTCGAGGGCGGTGTCGATCTGGGCGCCGGTCAGGGTCATCGTCACCAGGGTGTTGGCGAACGGCTGCACCGCGAACGCCTCGCCGTAGGTGACGTTGCCGTTGCCCTCACCGGCCGGTGAGGAGGCGTAGACCAGATCGGTTCGCAGGCCTCCGGAGTTCATGAAGGCGATCTGCGCACCGTTCACCTTGGTGCGGTCGAGCTGGGAGTCTGCGATCAGGTTGCCGAGCGAGGACTCCGCGCCGCGGTTGTCGGCCGAACCTCCGGACCGGGTGATGTCGCCGGTGATCTGGCCGACCACCCGGTTCGCCAGCGGTGCCGCCGCTGCCGACCACTTGCTCACGATCGAGGCGACCTTGGGGTCGGTGCCGTCGGCGGCCAGCACCGGCTTGTTCACCGCGGTCACCGAACTGCGCACCACGTCACCGGTGCGGCGGTCCAGCTTGAGGTTGGTGTCGGTGACCAACCGGCCGTAGGACATCGCACTGGTGACCTTGCGCGGCTGACCCGAGGGGTCGGGGATGGTGCAGGTGTAGGGCTGGTGCGTGTGCCCGCTGATCACCATGTCGATCGAGGAGTCGAGCTTCTTCGCGATGTCGACGATCGGCCCCGAGATCGAGGACGACGTCGAGCCCTGGTCGCACTTGAAGTCGTAGGCGGCCCCGGTCGGTGGCAGGCCGCCCTCGTGCACCAGCACGACGATCGCACGCACGCCCTTGCGGCGCAGGTCGGCGGCGGCCAGGTTCGCGGTGACCACCTCGTCGCGGAAGTTGAGGTTCTTGATGCCTTCCTGCGCAACGAGTTCCGGCGTGGCCTCGAGGGTCATACCGATGAACCCGACCGGGATGCCGTTCACCTTCTCGATCGAGGTCGGCGGCAGCACGGTGCGTCCGGTGCGGGCCTTGAACCAGGAGCCGTAACCCTTCAGGCGGGTGCCGTTGTCCAGCTTGCTGGGCACCTTGACGCCGTTCTTCCAGGTCACGTTCGCGGCCAGGTACTGGAACGCGGCGCCCTTGAACGGGGTGTTGGCGTAGCAGCCGTCGTCGGCGCGGCAGCCGCCGTACTGCATGCGCAACAGCTCGTTGATGCCCTCGTCGAACTCGTGGTTGCCGACGCTGGAGACGTCCAGCTTCATCGCGTTCAGGGTGGCGATGCTCGGCTCGTCGTGGAACAGCCCGGAGACCACCGGAGAGGCGCCGATCAGGTCACCGGCCGCCACCGTGAGGGTGTTCTTGTGGCCCTTGCGCAGGGCCGCCAGCTTCGCCGAGAGCGCGGCCGCTCCGCCGTAACCGTCCTTGTTGGCCACCGCCCCGTCGGCGCCGGCGATCGGCAGTTGCCCGTTGGTGCCGGCGGGCGCCTCCAGGTTGCCGTGGTAGTCGTTGAAGCTGAGGATCTGCAGGTCAACGGTCTTGGCCTTGCCCGAGCCGCCCGAACCGCCCGGGTGCCCCGAGCCGCCGGCCGATGCCGGAGCGGCTGCGGCGGTGGCCATCAGCACCGCAGCCGCGGCGACCGAGGCGGTTCCCAGGGCGAGACGCCGCTTGTGCGTCAATGCCATCGTTCCTCCCGATGTGACGTACTGACGTGACGTACACAACTCCCATGAACGACCACGAAACTAGCGCACCCCCCGACCGCCGAGGTTGCCCGAAGATGACCGGCGGACGGCCGGGCCTACCCTGACCAGGTGTCCATCCGATTTCTCGCCCCCGACCGACTGACCCCGCGACTCAGCGAACAGGTGCTCGCCCTGGACGAGGCCGCCGAGAAGTCCGACGGCACTCATCCGCTCAGCGAACATGTCCGGCTGCACGTGCGGCACGGCGGTGAGGGCCCGGCCGAGCACCTGCTCGCCCTGCTCTCCCCCGGCCCCACCACCGGTGCTGCCACCGACACCGACGATGAGGACGGCGAGGACGGCGCGGACGGCGAGGTCGTCGGGTATGCGCACCTCGACCCGACCGACCCGGTCGAGGGACCGGTCGTCGAACTGGTCGTCGACCCGGGCCACCGCCGGCACGGGATCGGCCGGGAGCTGCTGCGCCGGGTCGAGGCGATGGCCGGCCGGCACGCCGGCACCGAGCAGCTGCGGCTGTGGGCGCACGGACGGCATCCGGCGGCGCTGGCCCTGGCCGCCGA
>DAIOVT010000081.1:0-1197 GCA_036758885.1 Kineosporiaceae bacterium | reverse complement strand
GAGCAGTGGCGCCGTCCGCTCGGCCCGGCCGGCCCACCGCTGGACGACGTCCGGATGCCCGAGGGATACCGGTTGCGCACGTTCGTTCCCGGCCAGGACGAGGAGGCCTGGCTGGTGGTCAACGCCCGCGCCTTCGCCCACCACCCGGAGCAGGGCTCCTGGACCCGCGCCGACCTGGACGCCCGGCTGGCCGAGGCCTGGTTCGACCCGCGGGGTTTCCTGCTCGCCGAGCAGCGGACCGGTGAAGCGGCCGGTCGGCTGGCCGGGTTCCACTGGACCAAGGTGCACGGCACCGCCCATGAGGCCCACGACCTCGAGGCCGCGGCCGGTCATGATCACGAGGGTGAGGGTGATCACCAGCACGACCCGATCGGCGAGGTCTACGTGGTCGGCGTCGACCCCGATCATCAGGGCCACGGCCTGGGCCGGGAGCTGACCCTGGCCGGGTTGCACTGGCTGGCCGGGGTGGGTCTGCCGCAGGCGATGCTCTACGTCGAGTCGGACAACACCGCGGCGCGGGCCACCTACCGCAGGCTCGGATTCACCCACTGGGACACCGACATTCTGTTCCGCCGCGCCTCCCGCGGCGTCCCGGCGCCGATCGACGGCTGACCGGACGAGCCGATCGACGGCTGGCCGGACGATCGGGCACCGGCCGAACAGGTCGACCGAACGGGTTGACCGAAACGGGTTGACCGAAACGGGTTGATCAACGGGTTGCTGCCGCCCGATCGCGAGCGGCTATCGCTCCCGTTCACCTACACGTGACACCATCACAGCCATGACCAGCCCCGCCTCGACGTCCAGTTCCCCCGGCAACGCCGTGGCCGGCAACGGCAGCCGGACCTCGCGTCGGACCAAGGCCCAGCTGGTGTCGGCGGCACCGCCCGCGGAACCGGCGAACGCGGCAGGGCCGGCGGTGGTCGCCGAGCCGCTGCCGGAGGGTCGTTTCGCCGACCGCGAGCTGTCCTGGCTGGCCTTCAACGCCCGGGTTCTCGAGCTCGCCCAGGACCAGAAACTGCCGCTGCTCGAGCGGGCCCGGTTCCTGGCGATCTTCGCCTCCAACCTCGACGAGTTCTTCATGGTCCGGGTGGCCGGTCTGAAGCGGCGCATCGCGACCGGGCTGGCGGTCACCGCGGCCAGCGGTCTGGAGCCGCGCGAGGTGCTGCAGGCGATCCGCACCCGCGCCCGCGAGCT
>DAIOVT010000080.1:0-11249 GCA_036758885.1 Kineosporiaceae bacterium | reverse complement strand
CGCACCGGCGGCGGTGGTCAGCCACTGCTGCTGCAACTGGGTCAGGGTGCCGTCGTTGCGCAGTGCGTCGACCGCCGCGGAGACGCACGAGGTGAGCTTGCTGCCCTTGTCGAGCACCATTCCGAACTGCTCGGGAGTGCCTGCGGCCCGGGCGAACTGGCCGACGATGACGCCGTCCTTGAGGTCGGCCGAGGCCATGTAGAGCGCGGTCGGCAGATCGACCACGAGACCGTCGATCTGCCCGTTCGACAGGGCCAGCTTGGCGTCGTCGTTGGTGTTGAACACCGCCGGCTTGCTCTTCGGCTTGATCACCTCGGTGATCGTGCTGTACGAGGTGGTACCCACCTGGGCGCCGAGTTTGGCATCGGCCAGCGCCGCGACCGTCTTGGCGCCGGCGATCTTGCTGCCCTTGACCGTGACCAGGGCCTGGCTGACGTCGTAGTAGCCGCTGGAGAAGTCGACCGCCTTCTTGCGTTCGTCGGTGATCGAGACCTGGTTGATGTCGACGTCGAAGATCTTGTCGCCCGGGGCGATCGCCGCGTTGAACGAGACGGTCTTCCACTCCACCTCGCTGCGGCTGAAGCCGAGCTTCTCGGCCACCGCATAGGCCACCGCGGACTCGAAACCCTTTCCGTTGGAAGGGGTGTTGGCGTTGAACCACGGCTCGTAGGCGGGGTTGTCGGTGGCCACCGTGAACCTGCCCGCCTTGACCAGCGGCAGCGACTCCTTGCTGCAGGTGGCCGAGGCCGACCCCGATGCCCCCGCGGTCGAGGTGTTCGCCGGTACGTCGGCGGGCGCACAACCCGCGATCAGGGCCAGCGGGGCGAGTGCTGCCAGGGCCAAGGTGGCGCGGATCGGACGCATCGGACGGTGCCTTCCGTTCAGGTTCGGGTGGCTGTGTCCCACCCCGGATCCACGACGCGACGTGGCCCGGCGGGGTTTGATCAGCGCAGGATATCGCCACCGCGCGCAGCCGCGCCGTCGGTTCCAGCGCCTGTGACGGGGGTCCCTGCGCAGACGGGTCAGGCGGGCATCGCGATCGGCGCCGGCCGCAGCAGCCGCCGGGTCAGCAGCCAGGCGAGCAGCGACAGTGCGAGCGTGTAGCCGATGCCGTGCAGGGTTCCGCGGATCAGATGGTCTTCGCCGGCAGGGCCGATGATGTAGCTGGCCAGTTCCCGGGTCGACCACAGCGGCAGGATCCTGGTCCAGCCGGCCGCCGGTTCGACCAGCAGCTGCACCGCCATCACCCCGAGCAGCACCAGCGAGCCCTCGAGCTCGCGGGGGACGGCCGCGGCCACCACGGTGCCCAGTGGCACCGAGATCATCACGGTCAGGCACAGCGCGAGCAGCACCGGTGCCAGGTGGGCCAGGTCGCCGGCGATGGTCAGCGTGACCACCACGAAGTACATCAGCGCGAGGGTGAGACCGCCCGCCCAGAGCGCCAGCTGGCGGCCCAGGTGCAGTGCCGAGACCGATGCCCCGGCCACGATCAGCCGGCCGTTGATCCGCAGCGCGGAGACCTGGGTGAACAGCGCCAGCGCCGCCATCGACCAGCCGAGGCCGATCGCCAGCATGCGCAGCGCCGTCCAATAGGTGTCGAGGCGGATCACGAAGAACAGCAACGGCAGCGCGAGCATCAGGGCGAGCACCCCGCGGCGCCGCAGCAGCTCGTTGCCGGTGATCCGGGCGATCAGCCTGGTCATCGGGAGACCTCCACCGGCGCAGGCAGTTCCAGCACCTGGTCGACCTGGTCGAGGTCGCGCAGCAGGTGGGTGACCAGCAGCACCGCGGTGCCGGCGTCCCGCCAGCCGCCGATCAGTTCCCACAGGTCGACATAGGTGTTCTGGTCGAAGCCCTGGTAGGGCTCGTCGAGCAGCAGCAGGTCGGGCCGGTCCAGTTGCGCCAGAACGACATTGAGCTTCTGCTGGGTTCCGCCGGAGAGCGCGCCGACCAGCTCCCGGCCGCTGCTGCGCCAGCCCAGCTGGGCCAGTAGATGATGCCCGGTGGCGATCGCCCGCTCGGGGCCGATGTCACGGGCCGCACCGAACATCATCAGGTGTTCGTCGACCGTCAGCGCGGGGGCGAGCGCGTTCTGCTGCGGGGCGTGACCGACCGACCGGGTGCGTTGCACCGTGCCGCGTTCGGGGCGCAACTGTCCCGCGCAGACCTCGAGCAACGTCGTCTTGCCCGAACCGTTGGCGCCGACGACGGCCAGTACCTGACCGCGGCGCAGTTCCAGGTCCAGGCCGTCGAGCACCCGGCGCCGGCCACGCCGGACGCTCACGCCCTCGAGTCGCAGCACCACCTCACTTTCGGCGGGCGACGTGGTGGCGACGCGGTCCCTGATCCGGGCGGGCTGACTGCCCCGGGACGCCGCCGCGAGTTCACGGGCGAAGGTGACCGCCGGTCCGAAGAGCGACGCCGGGTCGTTGCCGGCGTCGTCGGCCTCGGCCAGGGCGTCGTCGGTGAGCGTGCGGATCTCGGCATCGGGCAGTCCCGCCGCGCTCAGTTCGGCCATCAGATTGTCCCGCCATTGCTGCGGCACCGGGGCGCTCACGAGCGCCGTCCCGACCCGCAGGACGTCTCGTTCGCCGCCGCCGAGGCGTCGAGCACCCGCTCGAGCGCCGTCCGGAAGGATCGCCATTCCCCTTGCCGGCGAAGCAGTTCCGTTCGTCCGGCGGGGGTCAGACTGAAGTACTTACGGGCCGGGCCGGACGTCGAGGAGCGGCGCCGGGCCTCGACCAGACCGCCCTTCTCCAGTCGCAGCAGTGCCGGGTAGAGGGTGCCCCCGGGGATGGCCCCCAGGCCGGCGTCGGCCAGCCGCTGGGTCAGCGACATGCCGTAGTCGTCGCCGTCGGCGAGCAGTGAGAGCAGGCACAGGTCGAGAAACCCGTGCAGGAGCGTGGAACGGGAGTCGGACATGGTATTCAGGCTAACTGGATACCAGTCCGGCTAACAACCGGACTTGCCGCGGGCCGGGCGTATTTCCGGCGCGGCCGGACGGCTCTGCACTCCCGAAGCGTCCGCGCAGACAGGCCCGCACCGACGGCCGGGGGACGCGTGCACACGAGGAGCGCAGATGGCCAGACGAGCCGTGCTGATCGGCATCAACGACTACGCCATGCAGAACGCCGACCTGCGAGGCTGCGTGAACGACGTGCGCAACCTGCAGACGCTGCTGGGCGAGGTGTACGGCTTCACCGACGACGAGATCGTCACCCTCGAGGACGGCGCCGCCACCCAGGCCGCCATGCAGGCCGCCATCGCCGACCTGGTGACCAGTGCCTGCCCCGGGGACACCTTGCTGCTGCACTACTCCGGGCACGGTTCGCACGTCGCCGACACCAGTGGCGACGAGAGCGACGGCCGCGACGAGATCCTCTGCCCGCACGACATGAACTGGGACGCACCGTTCCTCGACGACTGGCTGCGCACCGCGCTCGACCAGTTGCCCGACGGTGCCGACCTGACCGTGGTGATGGACTGCTGCCACTCCGGTTCCAACACCCGCGAGATCCCCCGGCCGGACGCGCCGTTGCAGCGCTACCTGCCCAATCCCCTTCTGGACGAGGCGGAACCGGTGCTGCGGGCCGCAGTACCCGCCTCCGCGCCCGCCTCCGGACGCAGCCGTCGTGGCCGGCGCCGGCGGGGGTCGGCCGACGTGCACGAGGTCGACATCACCGAGACGCTGATCACCGGCTGCCGCGACGACCAGACCTCGGCGGACGCCCCGATCGACGGCACCTTCCACGGGGCGCTGACCTACCACCTGGTCAGTGCGGTGCGCGAACTCGGGCCGGACGCGAGCTTCCGCCAGGTGCACGCCCGCACCCTCGAACTGCTCAAGGGACGCTTCACCCAGGTGCCCCAGCTGGAGGGCCGCGCCGCCAACCTCGACCGGCCGTTCCTGGCCCGCGCGGCCGACTGAGCCGGGCTGTTTGGGCCCGGAGCGCCAGGCTCGTGCCATGCGCCGACATCTCGCCCGGACCGCGAACCGGGCGGGCCCCGGCCCGACCGCCGATCGCGGTCGGACGGCCACCGAACGGATGGGCATCCTCGGGGTCACCGCCGGTCCCGTCCTGATCCGCCGGGTATCAGGGCCGCACAGTCCCATCTCCTCAACGGTGAGGAGGTGACCCGATGTCGACCGATGCCGAGTCCCGGGAGTCGCCGGTGCGCCCCCCGGGCGACCCCGGGGCTCTCGGCCTGCTCACCGCGACCGGCCCGGTCCAGGTCCGGGTGGCGCACGGTGACGTGCGGTTCTGCCGGGCTCCGGTACTGGTCGGGCACTACCGCGGCGACTCCCTGATCAGTGCCGAGGAGGCGCTGAACCGGGCGCTGGACCGGCGGCTGCGGCGTTGCAGCCGCCTCGGCCTCTACCCGGGGGAGGTGGAGACCTGCCAGATCTTCCTCACCCCGGCGGCCGACCCCAGCCCCCCGGGGGTGGTGATCCTCGGTCTCGGCGAGGTCGGGGAACTGACCACCGCCACCCTCACCCGGGCGGTGACCCACGCGGTGCTCAGCTACGCCCGCGAGCGGGTCGAGCCGCCGGTCTCGGCCGGCCGCGACCTGGCCCTGTCGGCCCTGCTGGTGGGGTCGGGGGCGGGCGGGCTCAGCGTCGCCGACAGCGTGCGCGGCATCCTGGACGGCGTTCGCCGGGCGAACGAGAAGATGCGGATCGCCGCCCTGCCCGCCCAGGTGGTCGAACTCGAACTGCTCGAGCTCTGGCAGGACCGTGCGCTGCTCGCCGTCCGGGCGATCCAGGACCTGGGCGAGAGCACCGACTTCGGCCGGGCCTTCCAACTGTCCCCGCGGCTGTGGCAGACCCGTGGCGGCCGGCGCCGGCCGAGTTTCGTGGAGACCCCGGACTGGTGGCAGCGCATGCACATCCGTTCCGGCAGTGACGGTTCGCTGGTCTTCGAGCGGTCTACCTCGCGGGCGGCGGCCACGGTGCGCACGGTGCCCACCCAGCTGTTGCTGGTCGACCGGTTGCTGGCCGCGGTGGTCGGCGACCCGCGTACCGAGCAGCGCGCCGTCCGCACGCTCTTCGAGCTGCTGATGCCCGCCGAGCTGAAGGACTCCGGCAGCAGCCACGGCGACCTGGTGCTGGTCGTGGACGCCGACTCCGCGCGCTACCCGTGGGAACTGCTGCGCGAGGCCAGACCGGGCAGTGGTGGCGTGATCCGGCAGTTCGCCTCGAGCACCGGCCGCAGCGCGATGCTGACCGCGACCGGCAACCAGGCCCTGGTGATCGGCGACACCCAGTGTGAGCTGGCCCCGTTGCCGGGGGCCCGGGCCGAGGCCGAGGCAGTTGCCGAGATCCTCAGTGGCGCAACCGATTCCGACGATCACAGCCCCGCCCGGTTCAGCGCCACCCGGCTGATCAGAGCGAGCGCCACAGAGGTGATCCAGGAGCTGTACGCACGCCCGTACCGGGTGATCCACATCGCCGCCCACGGTGTGCACGATCTGCCGCTGCCGGCCGGGGACGGCGAGCAGCGGATCACCGGTGTGGTGCTCGGCGAGGGCATCTATCTCACTGCGGTCGAGATCGCCCAGCTCAACCAGATCCCCGACCTGGTCTTCGTCAACGCCTGCCATCTCGGCGCCACGACGCCCGGCGCACAGACCGCCGCGCAGACCCCCACGGGCCCCGCACCCACCGCGGGACCGCCCGGGCCGCTCGCCGGAGCGCCGGCACCGGCCGGAGCACCGGCTCCGGCAGGTACGGCCCAACCCGGTGAGCCCGCCGCCGCGGATGCGGCACCGCAGTTCCACGCCCTCGCCGCCTCGCTGGCGGTGCAACTGATCGAGATCGGTGTCGGCGCGGTGGTGGTCTGCGGCTGGGCCGTGGACGACGACGCGGCCGCGACCTTCGCGACCACGCTGTACCGGTCGCTGCTGGCCGGCCGGGCGTTCGGAGCGAGCGTCAACGCGGCGCGGGAACGCACCGCCGACAGCCACCCCGAGGTGAACACCTGGGCGGCCTACCAGTGTTACGGCGACCCCGACTTCCGGTTGGTGCACAACGCCAACGGACGCACCGTGCGGCAGAGCGCGGCCCGGGCCTGCGTGGAACAGGTGGAGGCGGAGATCGAGAACCTGGTGGCCACGTTGCGGGTGGGCGCCGAACGGGACCGCCCGGTGCAGCGCCTGGCCGAGTACGAGGCCGCGTTGCGCGAGACCGAGTGGGCGCAGGACGCGCGGGTGCAGATGCGGCTGGCGATCGCGTTCGGCGAGGCCGACCAGCTGCAGCGGGCCCTGGATCATTTCACCGCCGCGGTGCGCTCGGGTTCGGCGGCGCTGACCCTGGGCGACATCGAGACCGGCGCCGACCTGCGTACCCGGTGGGCGCTGCGCGAGCAGCAGGCCGGCCGGCTCACCGGTGCTGCCGCGGCCGAGCACATCGACGGGGCGCTGGCCACCATGATCGGCCTGATCGACGACCCGGGACTGACCGGCGCGGTCAGCACCCTGGTCACCGGTGGCGCCTCGGGCGCGGCGGCACATCAGCTGACCGGCCGCGACGGCGCCGACCTCGATCGCCTGTGGCGGCTCGGGGCCGCCTACCAGCGCCGGGCGATGGTCACCGCCGACGGCCGTGACGTCGCGCTGACCAGCATGGCTAACTGTTTCCATGCGGCCCGGGTGGTACGCGCGGCTGAGCGCCGGCACGTGCCGTCCGGGGTGATCGTCAACGCTGTGCGAGCCGAGCTGGCGCTCGGCTGGACCACGCGCGCCGACGGGGCCGGCAACGCCGGCCACGAGGCCGGCTGCTCCTTGCTGACCAGCGAGCCGCGGATCCTCGAGCAGACCCTGCGCCGGGCCCGGGAGCAGGCGAAGCGGGTGGCCAGCTTCTGGCGCCGCACGGTCTGCGTCGACCTGCAGGTGCTGGCCGTGCTGGCCGGTCGCGGTGACCGTCGCCGGGCCGCAGGCTTCGACCGCGAGTACGCCCTGGTGCTCGGGTCGGCCAACCTGCGGGAGCGGGCCCTGTTCGGCGAGAGCGTCGCCTTCCTGCGGGGCATGGCACAGGCCGATCCGGAGCTCAGCGAGTTTCTGCTGACGGCGACCGGCAGCTGTCTCGTGGACCACAGCGGCTAATTACTCATTGTAATGCCCGGAAAATCGTCGGTAATAATTCACCGCGTTCTTCGACCACGTGTCACGTGATCAGAACTCTTTGTGACGCCTCGACCCTGACGCTCGGAAATCGTTGATATTCAATGGGTTCCAAATCGGTGTTTCATTCGCGGAGGGTGCTTTGTCGCTGTTAGCGTCACGTTCCTGGCCCCAGGCCAGTCGTCGTGGCGAGCCCGGCAAAGGGTTCGATCAGTTACTCTCCGTGGAGGTTTTCATGTTGTCCATCCGCAAGGCCGGAGCTGCGGTCATCACCGCGCTCGTCATGGCCGCGGGAATCGCTGTGGCGCCGGCCCAGGCCGCGCCCGTCGCCAGCGTGCCGCGCTCGGAATCGATCCTTCCCGGCCCGATCAACGGCCAGGCGAACGGCGACGGGGTCAGCGCGCCGTCGCACGAGGAGAGCACTCGGGTGATCCCGCTGTGCGAGGGCCCGATCGCGGTGGCCCAGTGGCTGAACGTGAACTTCTCCGACCACGGTCGTGACATCCAGCGCTACATCTCGCTGAACGGCCCGCTGCTCAGCAGCCTGGACAAGTTCGCCAACAACCCGATCCTGGGCCCGGTGCTGCTCGCGCAGGCGATCCTGACCATCCCCACCTACGCGATCAACGACGCGCTGTTCCACCTGCCGGCGACCGCCCTGCGGGTGCTCACCGGCTGCGGCGTGCTGACCGGAAACTCGTTCAACTCCCGCGCCTGAGCGCAACCCCCGCACGGGTCCGTGCGCCGGCCTCGATGACCTCCCCCCGGCCCGAGGCCGGCGCCCGGATCTCTCCCCTGCTGAGGGCTTGAGACCGACTGTCCCACAACGAGTCTCGCCATTGTCGGCAGCTGAATCCCGATCACTCTTCCGTCTTCTGGAGAACCCGCATGCCCGCGCCCGTGTCCCGTCGCGCCTTCATCGGTGGCCTCAGCGCCGCCGGCGGTCTCGCCCTGGTCGGCACCCAGCCGGCCGGCGCCGCCGAGGTGCCGTCCGGCTTCCCCGCGTCGATCTCGCTGTACCGCGAGCTCTACAGCAACTGGGACGGCGTGATCACCGCCGACAAGCTGCTCACCGCGGCGCCGCGCAACAGCGGTGACGTGCTGGCCGTCGTCCGCTGGGCGCGGACCGCCGGCTGGACGGTGCGGGCGCGTGGTTACCGGCACAGCTGGTCGCCGCTCACCGTCGCCGCCGGAACCGCGGCCTCGGCCAAGGTGATCGTGCTGGACACCACCAAGCACCTGACCGCGATGTCGACCCCGGCGGCGAACCGGGTGACGGTGCAGGCGGGCGCCCGCATGGACACCCTGCTCGCCCACCTGGGCAGGAGCGGGTACGCGCTCGCCGCCGCGCCCGCCCCGGGCGACGTCACCGTCGGCGGCGTGCTCGCGGTCAGCGCCCACGGCACCGCGGTGCCGGCCGCGGGGGAACTGCCGGTCAAGGGCCAGACCTTCGGCACCATGAGCAACCTGGTCACCTCGCTGACCGCGATCGTCTGGGACCAGGCCCAGGGCACCTACGTGGAGCGGGTCTTCCCGCGCACCCACCCCGACTGTGCCGCGTTGCTCACCCACGTCGGTCGTGCCTTCGTCACAGAGGTGACGCTGCAGGTGATGGCCGACCACAAGCTGCGCTGCCGGTGCTGGACCGACATCCCGGCCAAGGAACTCTTCGCCGCCCCCGGCCGCACCACCTCGCGGTCGCTGAGCAGTCTGCTCGACCGCTCCGGCCGGGTCGGGGTGATCTGGTACACCTACACCGACCGGCCCTGGGTGCAGGAATGGTCGGTCACGCCGAATCGTCCGCTGCTCTCCCGGCCGACCATCGGCCCGTACAACTTCCCGTTCGCCGACAACCTGCCCGACGCGGTGTCCTCGCTGGTCGCCAGGATCGTCAACGGCAGCGGTCAGCTGGCGCCCCAGTTCGGCCAGACGGTGCAGAGCGTCACCAGCCTCGGGTTGACCGCCACCGGCGCCCGCGACATGTGGGGCCCGGCGCGGCACTTCATCAACTTCGTCAAGCCGACCACGCTCAAGGTCAGCGCGGGCAGCCACGCCGTGGTCACCTCGCGCGCCTCGGTGCAGCGCGTCGTCCACGAGTTCAGCGAGTTCTTCACCACCCGGCTCGCCGCCTACCAGGCCCGCGGCTCGTTCCCGGTGAACAGCTGTGTCGAGATCCGGGTCACCGGGCTGGACCGGCCCGACGAGGTCGACCTGGCCGGTGCCGTGGCCCCGGCGCTGTCGGCGGCCCGCCCGGTCGAGGGCCACCCGGAGTGGGACACGGTGGTCTGGCTGGACGCCCTGACCATTCCCGGCCAGAGCGAGGAGTACGCGTTCTTCGCCGAGCTCGAGCACTTCCTGCGCACCAACTACACCAGTTACGCGGCGGTGCGCCCGGAGTGGGCCAAGCGCTGGGCGACCACCGAGGTCGGCCCCTGGACCGACAAGGCCGCGATGCGCGAGATCGCCCAGTCCTTCCCCGACTGGGGCGCCACGATGGCCACCCTCGACCGGCTCGACCCGCACCGGGTCTTCACCAACCCGCTGCTGGAGACGTTGACCCGCGCCTGATCCGAGCGCCGGTTAGGCTCGGAGCATGGCGGGGCAGCAGGCATGGCTGGTGGTCGCGGCGGTGACCCTTGCCGGCGTGCTGGTCTTCACCGGCGGAATGGCGGCCAACCGGCTGCTGCGCCCGTCGGTGCCTGCCGCCGGTAAGCGGACCACCTACGAGAGCGGCGTCGATCCGGTCGGCGAGGGCTGGTCGCAGACCCAGATCCGTTACTACCTCTACGCCTTCGTCTACGTGGTCTTCGCCGTCGACGCGGTCTACCTGTTCCCCTGGGCGGTGGTGCTCGCCGAACTCGGCTGGGCGGCCCTGGCCGAGATGGCGGTCTTCCTCGGGGTGCTGGCCGTGGGGTTGCTGCACGCCTGGCGTCACGGCGCGCTGCAGTGGGTCGCCCGATGACCCCGCGAACGGTTCCCGACACCGGCCCGGTCTGCGTCGATGCGCCCGTCCGGCGTTCGGCGACAACGGGTTTCGTCGACATCCCGGGCCCCGGCCGGGTGGGCGGCCTGCAGGCGGTGGCGCCGTATCCGTTACGGGTGATCCTGAACTGGGGACGGCGCTACAGCCTCTGGGTGTTCAACTTCGGGCTGGCCTGCTGCGCCATCGAGTTCATCGCTGCCAGCATGAGCCGGCACGACTTCATCAGGCTCGGCGTGATCCCGTTCGCGCACGGTCCGCGCCAGGCCGATCTGATGGTGGTCAGCGGCACCGTCACCGACAAGATGGCCCCCGCGGTGCGCCGCCTCTACGAGCAGATGCCCGAGCCCAAGTACGTGATCAGCTTCGGTGCCTGTTCCAACTCCGGTGGCCCGTACTGGGACTCCTACTGCGTCACCAAGGGCGTCGACCAGCTGATCCCGGTCGACGTCTACGTGCCCGGCTGCCCGCCGCGGCCCGAGGCGTTGCTGCACGGCATCGTCAGGCTCCAGGAGAAGATCGCCGGCGAAGACCTGAGCGCCAGGTACGCCGACCGCAGAAGCGTTGGCACGGGACGGTTCTCGGCCGCCGCGCTGACCCGCGGCCTGGTGCCCGCCGATGCTTGCGACGACACCACCGGCGAGCGCCGGTGACCCGGCTCGAGGTCGAGTACCTGCGCGAGGTCTTCGGCCGGGAGGACGGCGCCGAGGTCGCGATCGGCGCCGACGCCGCGGGTGCCCCGGTGCTCGACGTCCGCACCGATCGCTGGCTGCAGACCTGCCGGGTCGCCCGTGACGTGGCCGGCCTCGACTTCCTCGACTGGCTGTCCGCGGTCGACGAGACCGACCGGGAGCCACCGGGTCTGGACGTCGTCCTGCACGTCGCCGACTCCAGGTCGGTCACCCGCCGGCTGATGCTGCGCACCAGGGTCGCCGTCCCGTCCGCCGGGTCCGCCGAGACGGCGGCGGCACCGGCGGTGGCCTCGGTGACCGGGCTGTGGCCGGGGGCAGCCTGGCACGAGCGGGAGACCCACGAGATGTTCGGCATCGACTTCACCGGCTTCGACGACGGCGCCGGCCCGCTGCGGCCGCTGCTGCTGCCCGAGGGCTTCGAGGGCACCCCGCTGCGCAAGTCGTTCGTGCTGGCGGCC
>DAIOVT010000079.1:0-11343 GCA_036758885.1 Kineosporiaceae bacterium | reverse complement strand
CCTTGATCTCGCACAGCCAGCCGTCGACGTGCAGCAGGAAGTCGTCGAACTCCTCGTCCTCCGGGCGCTCCTCGAGGCCGAGGTCGCGGTGCATCTGGGCGGCGTGCATCAGCGTCCAGATCTCGGCGCGCACCGCGGGCAGCTTCGCCGGGTCCATCGCCGCGATGTTCGCGTGCTCGTCGAGCAACTGCTCGAGCCGGGCCATGTCGCCGTAGGTCTCGGCCCGCGCCATCGGCGGCACCAGGTGGTCGACGATCGTCGCGTGGGCACGGCGCTTGGCCTGAGCGCCCTCGCCGGGGTCGTTGACCAGGAACGGATAGATCAGCGGCAGGTTGCCGATCGTCGCGTCCGCGGCGCAGGCCGCCGACAGCGCGGCGTTCTTCCCGGGCAGCCACTCCATCGATCCGTGCTTTCCCAGGTGCACCACGGCGTGCGCGCCAAAACCCTTCTCCAGCCAGCGATATGCGGCCAGATAATGATGGGACGGCGCCAGGTCGGGGTCGTGATAGATCGCCACCGGGTTCTCGCCGAAGCCACGTGGCGGCTGGATCAGCACGACGACGTTGCCGGCCTGCAGGGTGGCCAGCACGATCTCGCCGGCGTCGTTGACGAACAGTTCGCCGGGCGGTTCGCCCCAGGCCTGCGTCACGTCGGCGCGCAGTTGCGGGTCGAGCTCGGCGAACCACTCGCGGTACTGCGCGGCCGGGATCCGCACGTGCGCCTGCGTGAGCTGGCCCGAGGTGAGCCACTCGGCGTCCTGGCCGCCGGCCGCGATCAGCGCGTGGATCAGCGCGTTCCCGGCCGCTGTGTCGTCTGCTGCAGCGGTGTCGCCGTCCGCCGTGTTGTTGTTCGGGATGTCCAGACCGGGCAGCTCGCCGATGTCGTAGCCGGCCGCGCGCATCGCCCGGAGCAGCCGGATCGCCGAGACCGGGGTGTCCAGGCCGACCGCGTTGCCGATCCGGGAGTGCTTGGTGGGGTAGGCCGAGAGCATCAGGGCGATCCGTCGCTGCGCCGGGGGAGTGTGCCGCAACCGCGCGTGCCCGACCGCGATCCCGGCCACCCGGGCGCACCGCTCCGGGTCGGCGACGTATCGGGGCAGCCCGTCGGCGTCGATCTCCTTGAACGAGAACGGCGCGGTGATGATCCGGCCGTCGAACTCGGGGATGGCGATCTGGTTCGCCGAGTCCAGCGGGGTCACGCCGTCGTCGCTGGCCAGCCAGTCCGCCCGGCTCGAGGTCAGACAGAGCCCCTGCAATACCGGGATGTCCAGGGCGCGGATGCGTTCGACGTCCCAGGCCTCGTCCTCGCCGCCGGCACCGGCCTGGGCGGGCGTGACCCCACCGGCCGCGAGCACCGTGACGATCACCGCGTCGAGGGTGCCGAGGGCCTCGTACAGCTCGTCCGGCGCCGAGCGCAGCGAGCCCGCGAAGATCGGTACCCCGACGGCCTCGCCGGTGGCGTCGAGGGCGTCGGCGAGGGCATGCGCGAAGTCGGTGTTGCCGCTGCTCTCGTGGGCCCGGTAGTAGAGAACACCGATCCGGCTGCGGCCGCGCGACTGCTCCTCGGAGAGGCTGTCCCGCTCGGCAAACCCCCACGCAGGCACCGGGATCGGCGCCTCGAAACCCTCTCCCGAGAGCAGCACCGTGTCGCAGAGGAAGGCGTGCAGTTGGGCCAGGTTGGCCGGGCCGCCCTCGGCGAGGTAACGATGTGCGTCGGCCGCGATGCCGGCCGGCACGGTCGACAGCCGCATCAGCTCGGCGTCCGGGCTCTGCTCGCCACCGAGCACCACCAGCGGACGGCGCGTCGCCCGCAGTGTCGCGAAACCCTCGCGCCAGGACTCGGGGGTCCCCAACAGCCGGACCAGAACGATGTCGGCGTCCGCGACCAGTTCGGTGAGTGCCGCGGCGTCGAGCCGGGCCGGGTTGGCCCACCGGTAGTCGGCACCGCTGGCCCGCGCGGAGAGCAGATCGGTGTCGGAGGTGGACAGCAGAACGAGCGTCGGCATCGGGGTTCCTCCTCCGGGATTCTCGTCCCGGTTCTCGGATGCTCGGCCGTGGTCAGTGTCTGACTGCCGGTGCCTCGTACGGAGCACCGATCACAGTGGCGGAACCGCCCCGGAGTCGCACCGGGTTCCTGGCCCACGGCCGGTGGACCTGCCCAGCCTAGCGTCGGCCCGGCCCGCCACCCGCGGTGATCATGCAGAACTGCACGCTCCGTCCGGTGACCGCGTGCGCAGAGCGACCCCAAGCCCCGCGTGATCATGCAGAACTGCACGCCGCCTCGCCCCCACCCGCGCGTAGTCCGACTCCCAACCCGTCGTGATCATGCAGAACTGCTTGGGCGCGGTCACCTCACCCGAGGGGGTGGTCCGGGTGAGGTTCGCTGAACGTGCTGGCACCGGGTCTGGCACCCAGCGAACGACGTGAGCGCTGACCAGGACGGCGTGGGCGCAGCGAGCGAGGGGCGGGCACGTTCGGCGAACCCTTACCCCTGAGCCGCCGGCCGCAACTACAGGTGGTCAGCGCTACCCCAAGCAGTTCTGCATGATCACGCCGGGGTTGGGTGACGCCCCACACACAGACGGGGGTGCGGCGGCGTGCAGTTCTGCATGATCACGAAGGGGTTGGGGTTGGCGCAGCACGGGCAGGGGCGCGGATGGCCGCGCAGTTCTGCATGATCACGGGGTGAGGGTGGCGTTGGCGGTGAGGGCGGTGGTGCCGCCTTCGCCGACGGTGATGACGCTGAACTGAGGTGTGGTGATGTCGCCGGTGGCGGGGTCGATGGAGAACTCGATCCCGAGCACGGACTGTTCCGCCGGGACGGTGATCGCGGGGTCGCCGAACACCACCTTGGTGACGCCGGCGCGGGTGCCGTCGGACCGGGCGATCGCCTCGAGCACGACCTGCAGCGCGGCCACGGCGTAGACCGGGGTACTCGTGGTCAGAGGGGATCCGTTCGCCTTGCGATAGTCGTTCAGGAAGCGGGCGGCGCCACCGCCCACCGCGAAGAGGTCGTCGACGCCGAGACCGGCCGCGGTCAGGTGCATACCCGTGGCCCCGGGCAGAGCAGCCGTCCTGGTGATGTCGCCGGCCAGGGATTGCGGCGCCATCACCGCCACGGAATCGGAGTTCGGTCCGAGTGCCTTGATCTTGGCCTGCAGCAGCGCGGCGGCCTGCGACGTGCCCTGCCCGGCGAGAAGGATCAGTTCGGGTCTGAGCGCCGCGATCCGGGCGAGAACGGCGTTCAGGCCGGCTTCCGGACCCCACCACCGGCTGCCGAGGACGGTGATCCCGAGACGGGTGGCCTCGTCGCGAAAGGCTTGCGCCACACCGCGTCCGAAGGTCTGGTCGTCGTGCAGCACGAAGGCCCGGGAGGCGTTCAGCCGCTGGAATCCGTACCGCGCGGCGACGGTTCCGTGGTCGGCATCGGTGCCGACCACGCGGGCGAAGCCGGGCCGGCCGCTGGGCTGGTAGCGACCGGGTTCGCCGGGGGCCCAGGCCCCGGTCAGTCCGGGGTCGGTGGTGTTGTGCGAGACCAGCAGCATCGGCGCGCCCGGAGCCAGGTTGAGCACCGGCACCAGGGCCCGCGCGCATCCGGCCGTGGCCGCCCCGATCACGGCCACTTCACCCTGCGCCGCAACGTGTTTCGCGGCGTTGGCGGTGCAGGCGGCCTGGCCTGCGTCGTCCGCGGACGCATCGCCGCTGTCGTACTCGGTGAGCTGCACGGAGTACTCGCCGGCGCGGTTGCGCACCGATTGCAGGTACCAGTTCAAGGCCCGTGTGATGCCCTCGGACGCATCGGCGCCGCTGCCCTGACGCGGCAGTTCGACACCGATCCTGACCAGGTTCCGCGCCGCGGCCGGCACCGTGGAATCGCCGGAGCGGCCGGCGAACCGGCTCGCCGCGCCGGCGCCGAGAATCGCCAGCACCCCGCCGGCCCCGATCAGTACCTGGCGCCGGGACAGTCTCCCCCCGGTGCTGCGTTGGTCGTAGAGGTCGCCGCCCTGTTCATGGGCGGACGAGCCGCGGCCGGCTCCGGGGACGCCCGGCGGGGTCGATTCGGTGGCCGTACCGGGCAGCGACGGCGTGATCGACCGGGTGCCGGTCAGGTCACCGCTGAGCCGGGTGGCGACGTCCGTCGCGGTGGGCCGCTCGGTGGCCGGCTTGGCGAGCATGGCGGCGAGCAGTCCGGCGAGCCCGGGCGGCAGGTCCGGGGGCAGTTCGGGGACGTCGTCGATGTGCGCGCGCATCAGCGCGTAGGGGCTCTCGGCGTCGAACAGCCGGCGGCCGGTCAGCCACTCGGTGAGCATCACACCGAGGGCGTAGACGTCCGAGGCCGGCGCCCCGGGATGTCCGCGGAACACCTCCGGCGCCATGTACCGCGGGGTGCCGAGCACGTTGCTCAGCGTTCCCGTGGTGCCCACCAGCCGGGAGATGCCGAAGTCGCTGAGCCGCACCTGCGGCTGCTCCCCGCCGCTGGCGATCAGGATGTTCTCGGGCTTGACGTCGCGATGCACGATCCCCGCCGCGTGCACGGCGGCCAGCCCGGCGGCGATCTGGGCGCCCAGCCGGACCACCTGCGCGAGCGGCACCGGCGGCCGCAGGTTGCGGCGCAGATCGCCGAGCGGCAGCAGGTCCATCACGACGCCGATGCGTCCGCCGTCCACGACGATGTCGTGCACCTGCACCACGTTCGGGTGCCGCACCGAGCGGATCAGATCGGCCTCGCGCAGAAAGCGTTCCAGCATGGCCGACTGGTCGGCGAGGTCCTCGCGCAGCAGCTTCACGGCGAGTTCCGGGCCGCCGTCGCGGCGCACGGCCCGATGGACGACGCCCATGCCGCCGCGCCCGATCTCGTCGAGCAGCACGTACCGCGAACCGAACGGGGTACCCCCGTTCGGGGGCGGGATCGTGGGGCTCATCGCATCAGCAGAATCACGACCAGGACGCCGAGCACCAGCACCGCGCCACTGAGCACCATCACCAGCAGGGTCAGCCGGTTGACGGTGCGATCGACAGTGCGATCGACGGTGCGATCGACGGACGGCGCGGGCAGGCTCGCCGCGGCGGACTCCGCAAGCATGGCCGGCACGCCCTGGCGGATCGGCTGCTGCTGCGTGAACGGTGGCCCGACGGGCGGCGGGGGACAGCCCTCGTGTATGGCCGGGGACCGGCCGGGCTGGTGCTGTTCGATCTGTGTCTCTACGGTCTGCCGCAGGGCCGGGGCCGGCGCGGTGACCGTTCCGGTCGGGCCGGTCGGTTCGCTCGCCGTGGGCTGGGCGGTCACCCCGTAGGGGTTCACCGGTGCGGTCGGTGCGACTGCCGCCGTCGGAGCCGTGGGTGCCGGTGGTGCCGGCACCGGAGCGGCGGGTGCGGCGGGTACAGGGGCGGTGGGTGCGGGAACGGTGGCTGCGGCGCTCACCACGGCAGGTGTCGCCAGCGCCGCGGCGGTGGACATCGGGTCGGGTACCGGAACGCCGGAAAGCGTTGCCTCCGCGTCGCTCTCGCGAACGCTAAGCCCCTGCGGCTGAGCCTGTTCCAGCAGTTCGGCCATGTTCTGCCGAACCAGCAACTCGGTCTCGTCGACCGACAGGGCCAGTAGTTTCGGATCGACCAGCTGCGTCGCCTCCGGGTCGGGGCCCGCCTTGTACAGATCCGCGGACACCTCGCGCAGACTCTGGGCGGCTTCGGTGGCGGTGGGCCGGCCGGAGGCGGACTCCGCGCACAACTGTGAGATCACCGAGATCAGCTCCCGCAGATGCATCGCCGCCGGTGAGTTCGGAGACCGGCCACGGGAGAAGGCCTTTCGGGTGAACACCGCCATGTCGCTGCCGTGCTCGGGGAGTTGACCGGTGCACCACTGGGTGAGCACCACACCGAGGGAGTAGACGTCGCGAGCGCTGGTCGCCGCCCCGCCCGAGTCCTCGGGTGCGTGCGCCCAGGACTGCGTGGCGCCGGCCACCCCCGCGCGCACCAGCAACCGGCGCAGCCCCGGGTCGCTGACCCGGATCACGGGCAGATCGTGGACGTCGAGATCGACCATCACGTTGTCCGGGCGCAGGTCTCCGTGGGCGAGCCCGAGCGCGTGCAGGGCAGCCAGTCCCGAGGCGACCTCCGACATCACCAGGGCCGCGTAGGCCGGCGGCACCGGCGGTGGCAGCAGTCGTTCGAGCGGGCCGCCGGCGGACAGGGCCGTGACGATCCCGACGCGATCACCCTCGACCACCGTCTCGCGCACCGGCAACAGGTTCGGGTGCTCCATCGCCTGCAGGGTCTGCTGCAGCCGCAACAGCTCGGGCAGCACCGCCGACAACCGCGCGGGACCGCCGGGCAGCAGTGTCACGGCGACGTCCGGACCGCCGTCCAGCCGGGCCGCACGATAGGTGCTGCCGGTGTCGGAGGTGCCGAGTCGTTCGGTGAGGTGGTAGTTGGACCCGAACCGGTCCTGCGGTTGTGCATCCACCTGGCTGGCCCCCGTCTGTCGTCTCGTCGGTCTGGTGTAGTCGGTGTGGTGTTGCCGGTGTGTGGACCGGGCGTTCCGGCCGGGGTGGCTCAGCCCTTGCCGAGGTCGACGGTCGCCTTGCCGATCTGCTTGAACGACCCGGAGCTGATCTGCATGATCGAGACGTCGTTGCTGATCACGTCGCCGGTCGCCGGGTTGATGGTGACCGCCCGCCCGGTGATCGATTCCGAGGCCGGGATCGTCAGCGCCGTGGCACCGAACACGGCCCGGTTCACCCCGGCCCGGGTGCCGTCCGAGGCGGCGATCGCCTTGACCGCCGCCTGCAGGGCCAGCACCGCGTACAGCGCCCCGCCCTCGGTGAGGTCGGTGCCGTACCGGGCCTTGTAGTCGGCGGCGAAGCGCCGTCCGGGGCCGTTCTGGGAGAACAGGTCTGCGCCGCCGAGCCCGGCGATCGGCACGATCACCCCCTCGGCGAGGTCGGGTGCGGTAGCCGCCGCGGTGGAGGCGAAGGTGACGTCGGTGACCAGCTTCGCGGCATCGGTGCCCGAACCCAGCGCGGACCGTTTGCCGGCGAGGATCTCGGTGGAGCTGCTGGCCAGCGGGCCGAGCACGTAGACCAGGTCGGGACGGGCCGTCTTCATGCGGGTGAAGAGCGGGTCGGTGCGGGTGCTGTCGGTGCCCCAGCGTTCCCGGCCGACGATCTCGACACCGGCGGCGGCCGCCGCCTTCTCCAGGGCGGCGAGGGCCGGGTCGCCGGCACCTGCGGCGTCGGTGATCACGAAAACCCTTCTCGCCTTGAGGGTCTCGGTGGCGTAGCTGATCGCGGCGGAGGGCAGCACGGCGTCCGAGGGAATCACCCGGGCGAAGTTCGGGGTGCCGGTGGGCCGGTACACCCCCGGCTCGCCGGAGAGCCACGGCAGGGTGAACCCGGGGTCGGCGAGTTCGTGGCTGATCGTCAGCAGCGGTCCACCGGTGGCCGAGTTCAGCCGGGGCAGCAACTCCTTGGCACACTCGCCGTAGCCCAGCGCCGGCCCGAGCACCACCACGGTGTTCGGATCGGCGATGTGTGCGGCCGCCGCCGATCGGCAGGCGGACAGGTAGGCGCTGCCCTCGATGTCGGCGAGGTTGAACTCCTTGAACTGCAGATCGATCCCGTTGACCTTGTTGCCGATCGAGGACAGGTACAGCTTGAGGGCGTTGTTGACGGTCACCGAGTAGGGCACCTCGACCCCGCGCAGGGCCAGGTCCGAGGCGATCACCATGCGGGTCAGCTTCGGCCCGGACGACGATCCCGCCGAGGCGCCGGACGACGAGGACCCCGTGGCCGCCGAACCACTCGGCGCCGGCCCGCCCACCGCCGGACTGCTCAGTGCCGGGCTGCTCCCGGCGGTCGCGGTGGCGACGGGTTCGTCGTTCGAGCCAGATCTGATCACGGCGGCACCGATGCCCAGGGTGACCACCAGCAACGCGGTGACCGCCGCGGCGACGGCCGCGCGCACCCGCCTGGACGACGCCGGCGCCGATAGCTCCGGTTCAGTTGGCGCCGGTACCGATGGCGCTGGTTCAGGTGGCGCGGGTTCAGGTGGCAGATCGGTTGTGCCACTGAGGGTTTGCAGGCTCCGGGACACCTCGGACGCATCGGGCCGATCGCCGGGATGCGGCGACAGCATGCCGCGCAGCAGACCGGTGAGCGGGCCCGGCAGGTCCTCCGGCATGCGCAGCGCGTCCTCGGTCTGGGCACGCACCCGGTCGAGGGCATGGGCCGCCGGGTACGGTGCCTGCCCGGTGCACAGCCGGAACATCGAGGCACCGAGCGCGAACACGTCGGCGGCGGCGCTGTCCGGGCCGCCGAGCGCGACCTCGGGAGCGAGGTTCTCGGCGGGCAGCACCGCCGCGGTCAGGGCGTCCGGGGCACGCAGCGCGGTGGCGATGCCGAACCCGGTGATCTGCGCCCGGTCGCCGTCCGCGTCAGCTGCTGCCGCGCCGTCCGGTGTCGGCAGCAGGATCTGCTCGGGGCCGAGCGCGCCGTGAACCACTCCGGCGGCGTGCAGTGCCGCCAGCCCGGCCGCGGCGCCGCGCAGCCAGGCGAGGGCCTGCGGCAGCGGTGCCGGACGCCCGGTGAGCCGATCGGCGAGGGTGCCCGAGACCGCCGGAAGATCATGGACGACGAGCAGCTCATCGCCGGACGCTTCGACACGCTGCAGGTGTAACACGTTGGGGTGCACCACGTTCCGCAGCGTCAGCTGGCCACGCAGCAACGCGTCCACCCGGTTCGGGTCGCGCTGCAGATCGCTGCGTACCAGCAGCACGGCGACGGCGGTGTCGTTCTCGTCGGCGCGATACGTCCGGCCCAGTGCCGAGGTGCCGAGAAGTTGCCCGAGCAGCAGCGTGCCGATGCGGCGGCGACCCGGCCCGCCGGCAGGCGTCGGTGGAGTGGGTGGCGTCGCGGGAGTCGTCATGATCCCGGCACCGTGGCGACGCCGCCGAAGCTGGGTTTGCCGTTCAGCATCTGCACGATCATCACGGTGTTGCTGGTCAGGTCGCCGCTGGTGGGGTCGATCGTGAGCGGTTGCCCGATCACCGAGGCCTCCTTGCTGATGCTCAACGGGGTGGATCCGAAGACCGCGGAATCGACCCCCGCGCGGGTGCCGTCCGATCGCTCGGCGGCGGTCAGGGCCACCTGCAACGAGAGCAGCGCGGCGGCCGTGCTGGTGAGGTTCGGAGCCTCGCCGTACTCGTTCTTGTACTCGTTCACGAACGACTCGAACCGGCTCTCGGTGAGCAGGCTCGCGGAGAGCCCGCCGGCGGTGAACCGCAGCCCGTTCGATACGTCCGGGGCCTGGCCGGCGATGATCAGGGCGAACAGGTTCGGCGAGATCATGGCGACCTTGCCGGTGTTCGCGCCGAGTACGGCCGACTTGCCGGCGAGCAGTTCGAGGGCGTTGGTCTCCAGGCCCGTGGTCAGCAGCACGACGTCGGGAGCGGCCGCCTTGAGCCGCTGGAACATCGGGTCGGTGCGGGTGCGGCCCATGCCCCACTTCTCCCGGCCCACGACGGTCATACCGTGCGCGGCCGCCGCCTTCTCGGCCGCGTCCGCCGCAGGACCGCCGAGGCCCTTGTCGTCGGTCACGATGAACAACCGGGAGGCCTTCAGATCGGTTGCGGCGTAGCTGACGGCAGCGACCGGCTGGACTGCCTCGGAGGGGGAGATGCGCACGAAGCTCGGTCTGCCGGTGGGCCGGTACTTGCCCGGTTCCCCCTTGAACCACGGCTGGGTCAGGCCCGCCTGGGTGGCGTCGGCGGAGACGTACAGCAGCGGTCCGCCGGTGGCGCTGTTCAGCGTGGCCAACTGGTCGGCGGCACAGCTCTCGGAGTCCAGCCCGATCACGGCGATCGTCGCCGGGTCGCTGATCTGCTGCTCGGTGGCGGCCCGGCAGGCGGCGAGGTCGACCCCCTTCTCGTCGTTCACGTTGAACGTCTTCAGCCGCACCTCGACCGGGCCCGCGGGCCCGGCGACCCGGTTGTCGATCGAGGTCAGGTACAGGTTCATCGCCTTGACCTGCTGTTGCGCCGATTCCGCAGCGGTGCCGCGTTCGGGCAGGTCCACCGCGATCACCTTGGTGTCGTCCACCGGAGCTGCCGGCGTCGCGGCCGGCCCCCCGGCGGCCTCGGTGTCGTCGCCGGTGGCGCCGCGGACCGCGAAACCGCCGGCCACGGCGGCGACCACCAGCGCGGCGGCGACCCCTGCGGCGAGCACCGTGCGACGGCTGCGTGGCGCCCCGGGACCGCCCGCCGACGCTGCGACGGGAGTCGCTGCGGTGGCCGTGGCAGGGGACATGACGGGCGCTTCAGCAGGCGTTGTGCCGGGCGATCCGGACGGCAGCCGGTCGAGATCCCGGGCCACCTGGACCGCGCTCGGCCGGGACTGGGGATCCTTGTGCAGCATGCCGGCCAGCAGCGTGCTCAGCGCAGGCGGCAGTTCGGGCGGCATCTGCGGCGCCAGGGTCATCGCCTGACCGGCGACGGACGGCGCGCTCACCGCGCCGCCGGCGGGGCCTGCGCCGCTCGCCCCGCCGGGCACCGGGAACGGCGGACGGCCGGTGAACAGTTCGTAGAGCGTCGCACCGAGGGCGTAGACGTCCGCGGCCTGGCTGTCGTTCTCGCCGCGCAGCAGTTCCGGGGCGAGGACGGCGACCGGACTCACCCCGCTGGTCAGCGCCTCACCGGAACGCAGCAGCGGCGAGACGCCGAACCCGGTCAGCGTGACCGCCGGCCCCTGTCCGCTCACCGGGGCCCGGCCCTGCGGCCCGTTCACCGGCCGGCCGGCCACGAGCACCTGGGCGGGGGAGAGCCCGCCGTGCACCACCGCGCCGGCGTGGATCGTGGCCAGCGCCCGGGCCAGCTGCGCGGCGACAGCGGTCCTGTCCCGGTCGCCGGTCACCGGACGTACGGATCCCAGGTCGGAGCCGAGATCCGGGCCCGGCTCGGCGTCGTGCACCACGGCGACGTCGGCGCCGTCCTGAACGATCTCGTGCACCCGCAGCAGCCCCGGGCCCTGGATCGGGCGCAGCAGGGCGGCCGCGTCGACCAGGGTGCGCACCCGGGCGCCGTCCTGCAGCAGGTCGGGCCGGATCAGCAGCGCCGACACATCGGCCTCGGGATCACCGCCCTCGCCGGTCACCCGGGCCCGATGGACGGCGCCCAGCGGCGATCGCCGGATCACCTCGAACACCACCAGGCGCTGCCCGAACGCCCGTCCTGCTCGGGCATCCCCCGCCCGTGATGCCATGTCCATCTCCTGGTTGCCTGCCGGACGGTTGCAGTCCGTGACCAACGCGTGCGATGAGATTGCCCGTAGATCTCATCACACACAACCGGTGA
>DAIOVT010000078.1:3929-11358 GCA_036758885.1 Kineosporiaceae bacterium | reverse complement strand
CTCGCCGAGGTGGTCGCACTCGGTCAGGCCCGAAGTGGTGCGGATCCGGCGGACGGCCCTGCCGCCCAGGCGTTCTCGGCATCGCGGGCCGCTCTCGCCGATCGGCCGCGGATCGCCGGCCTTCGCCGGGAAGACGTCCGCGAACGGCTGGCCGCGGCCGGCCCGGAGCAGCGCACCAGAGCGCCTCGCCCGGACCGGGAGCAGGCGCAGCGGGCCCGGCTGGGTCTTCCGCCGCTGCCGACCACCACGATCGGCTCCTTCCCGCAGACCGACGAGATCCGGCGGGCGCGGGCGGACCGGCGCCGCGGCCGGATCAGTCAGGAGCAGTACGTCGAGGCGATGCAGCAGCAGATCCGCGAGGTGATCGCGTTCCAGGAGCGGGTCGGCCTCGACGTCCTGGTGCACGGTGAGCCCGAGCGCAACGACATGGTGCAGTACTTCGCCGAGCAGCTCGACGGCTACGCGGCGACCCGGCACGGCTGGGTGCAGTCGTACGGCTCGCGCTGCGTGCGGCCCCCGATCCTGTTCGGCGACGTGCACCGGCCCGCCCCGATGACCCTGGACTGGGCGCGATTCGCGCAGGGCCTGACCGAGCGGCCGCTGAAGGGCATGCTCACCGGTCCGGTGACGATGCTGGCCTGGTCGTTCGTCCGTGAGGACCAGCCCCGATCGGTCACCGCCGACCAGGTCGCCCTCGCCCTGCGCGAGGAGGTCGGCGACCTCGAGCAGGCCGGGATCGCGATCGTCCAGGTCGACGAACCGGCCCTGCGCGAGACCCTTCCGCTGCGCGAGAGCGACCGCAGGGAGTACCTGGACTGGGCGGTGGCCGCGTTCCGGCTGGCGACCAGCGGTGTCCGCCCGGACACCCAGGTGCACACCCACCTGTGCTACTCCGAGTTCGGCGAGATCCTCGGCTCGATCGACGCCCTGGACGCCGACGTGACCAGCATCGAGGCGGCCCGCTCGCGCATGGAACTGCTCGGCGAGGTGGCCCGCAGTGGGTTCGGCGGGGCGATCGGCCCGGGTGTCTACGACATCCACTCCCCCCGGGTGCCGAGCCAGGATGAGATCGTGGAGTTGATCGAGGCGGCGCTGAGAGCCGTTCCGGTGCAACGGCTCTGGGTCAACCCGGACTGCGGGCTGAAGACCCGCGGCTACGCCGAGGTCGAGCCGGCGCTGACCGCTCTGGTGGCAGCGGCGGGCCGGGTGCGGGCTACTTCGGCTCCGGCGGACTGATTCGCGACCATGATTAAGGTGTCGAGTTCACCGGCGTCTGGGCCGGGGAACTCGACTCCTTAACGGCCCACACCCGGACGCAGCCGGCGCAGGGCGACCAGCGTCAGCGCGGCGTTGATCACCTGCACCGCGAGCAGCGCCAACGCCACCGGCTCGGCGGGTTCGGTGCTCAGCGGGTTCGGCACCACCTGCATCAGCAACAGGTACAGCCCCCAGGTGGCCACCACCGCCGATCCGGTGAAGGCCAGAACGAACGCCGCGACCCCCGCCCGTTCAGGACGGCGCCCGGCCAGCATGATCAGCCCCGCCAGGCAACCGGCGCCGGCGATCAGAGTCGACAGGTCGATCGCCCCGCCGCGCAGCCCACTGACCGCCAACCCGGCGACCACCAGAGCAACCATGACCAGCCCAAGGGCGACGGCGATGCCCCGCTCCCGCCGGTCGAGCCCGCGCCAGCCGGACATCGGAGTCAACCACCCGCCGGGCCGCAACCATCGCCGGCGCGCGTACCCCGGGAACAGCGCGAACAGACACAGCCCGAGCACCGCGAACCCGGTGTAGACCACCAGGTAGACCCAGGAATCGATCGGCCCCTCTCCCCCGGCGACGTTCGCGGCGCCGTTCGCATCGCCCCAGCCGGTTGCGAACAGCAGCAACTGCACCGGGACGGCGAGCAGTACCCCGCCGAGCAACCCGCTGCCCACGTACGCCGGGGTCAGCACCAGCCAGGCCGGCAGGCGCAGACCGAAGGGACGCACCAGGGCCTGCGCCAGCGCGCCCCCGGCCAGCATCATCACCAGGGTCAGCGCGTTGGCCGTGGCCATCACCGGGTCGTGCAGCAACCGGTCATCGCTCAGCCCGATCGACGAACCCGCCAGCCAGGCCACCTTGAGCACGGCGTACGGCACCGAGGCCAGCACCGCCACGGCGGCCACGACGCGCCGCCACGGCGGATCGAACCCGGTCTGCGGTCGCTGCTCGACGAGTTGTTCAGCCATGCGTCCAGGCTGGCCCCGCGCTGCGGCGGGCGCCTCACCCTGAGGTGCCGATCGCCTCCTCCTGGCGGTGGAGATGGCCGCAGCCTCCGCCGCGCCCGCGGCGGCACGGACGCCGGTCAGGTGGTCAGCGCGTCCACCGGACCGAGCCGGTGGTTCGCCCGCTCCAGCGCCGGCCGGTCGGGGGCGGAAGGGAACCGGGAGTCCCGGGACTGCCGGAACGCCTCCACCCCTTCGAGGTAGTCCTGGGTGATCCGCGAACCGATCATCGCCGGCTCCTGGCCGCCGGCCACGATCTGTTTGGCCACCGCGATCGTGGAGCGGGACCGGGTCAGCAGCAGCCGGGCGAAGTCCATCGTGACGGCATCGACGTCCCCGTCGGTGATCTCGTCGACCAGGCCCACCCGCTGCGCCCAGGCGACGTCGAACAACTCGCCTCCGTACAGCATGCGCCGCGCCGTCCCCGGGCCGAGCAGGTGCACCAGGCGCCGGGTCGGCAGTTCGGGGTAGACGATGCCGAGCCGGCTCGCGGTGATCCCGAAAACCGCTGTGCCGTCGGCGAATCGCAGATCGCAGGCGACCGCGATCCCGCAGCCACCGCCGACGCAGTGCCCCCGGACGGCGGCCAGCACCGGCTTGCGTGCCTCGGCGATCGCGTTCTCCGCCGCCAGGTGCAGATCGCGGAACACCCGTGGGTCCTCGGGCAGGTCGTGGATGTTCGCGCCCGAGCTGAAATCCGCTCCCTCACCCCGGATCACGATCACCCCTACGCCCGGGTCCTCCGAGAACACCGTGACCGCGTGGGCGAGGTCGGCCCACATCACCAGGGACAGGGCGTTGCACATGCCGGGGTGGGAGATGGTGACCACCCCGACGCCGTCCTGGCAGTCGGTGAGAATGCCCTCAACGTGCCGGCCCGACAACGGGTACCTCCCTGCGGCTCGGCCCGACATAGCTGCTCAGCGGACGGATCAGCGAGTTGCCCGCGGTCTGCTCCATGATGTGCGCCGTCCAGCCGGTGATCCGGGCCATCACGAACAGCGGGGTGAAGATCGGGATGTCGAAACCCATGACGAAGTAGGCCGGACCGGCCGGGTAGTCCAGGTTGGGGTGGATCGCCTTGCGGCGCAACATCTCTGCCGCCAGAGCGTCGGAGGTGGCGAGCAGGTTACGGTGCTCGTCCCGATAGGCCGGGGCAGCCGCCAGCTCGCGCAGCGCCCGGTCCATGGTCGGCACCCGGGAGTCGCCGTTCTTGTAGACCCGGTGGCCGAACCCCATGATCTTGCGCTTGCCGGACAGGGCACCGGTCAGCCAGTCCGGTGCCGCGGCGGGATCGCCGATCTCGTTGAGCATGTGCATGACGGCCTCGTTGGCGCCGCCGTGCAACGGGCCCTTCAGCGCCCCGATCGCGGCGGTGACCGCGCTGTAGAGGTCGGACATGGTCGAGGTGACCACCCGGGCGGTGAACGTCGAGGCGTTGAACGAGTGCTCGGCGTAGAGGATCATCGAGATCTCGAAGGCCCGAACCACCTCTGGCACAGGTGGTTCGCCGAAGGTCATGTAGAGGAAATTCTCGGCGTAGCCGAGACCCGGATCGGGTTCGATCGGGTCCAGCCCACGGCGGCGGCGCTGCTCGGCGGCGACCACGGTCGGCAGCTTGGCGAGCAGATCGATCGAGGCGGACATCAGATGCTCCGGAGTGTCCAGGTCCTCGCGCGGGTCGTCGGAACCGAGGTAGCTCACCGCGGTGCGCAGTGTGTCCATCGGGTGGGCGCCGTCCGGTGTGCGGGCGAGCACCCCGGCCACCGTGCGACCCAGCGGCCGGCGGCTGCGTTCCTGCGCGGTGAAGGCGGCGAGTTCGGTCTCGGTGGGCAGTTCACCGTGCCAGAGCAACCAGGCGACCTGCTCGAACCGGCAGTACTGGGCCAGGTCCTGCACCGGGTATCCCCGGTAGGTCAGCGAGTTGGTCTGCGGGTCGACCATCGAGATCTGCGTCGTGTCGACCACGACACCGGCGAGTCCGCGGTGGATGTCGGTGACGGTCATCGGTTCTCCTCCTGCAGGACAACGGTTTCGGGGACGGCGCTTTCGGGGATGCTGGTTTCGGGAACGGTGAAGGTGGCGATGGTTTCGTCGAACCGGGCATGCTCGGCGTAGCGCAGTACCTCGTAGAGCCGGGCCCGGGTCTGCATGCGGTCGACCAGCGATGCCTGGCTGCCCTCGGTGGCGATCACCGACAGGGCGTCCTCGATAGCGCCCATCGCGATGCGTTGCAGGGTGACCGGGTAGATCACCATCGCCACGCCGGCATCACCGAGTTGCCGGGTGGTGAACAGTTCCGACTGACCGAACTCGGTCATGTTCGCCAGGATCGGCACGTCGAGCGCCGTCGCGAAGGCCTCGAACTCGGCCAGGCTCTTCAATGCCTCCGGGAAGATCAGATCTGCTCCGGCGGCCACATAGGCGCGGGCCCGGTCGAGGGCGGCGTCGAACCCCTCCACCGCGCGGGCGTCGGTGCGGGCGCAGATCACGAACTCGCGATCGCGGCGAACGCTCACGGCCGCAGCGAGTTTGCGCACCATCTGCTCGACCGGCACCACCTCCTTGCCGTCCAGGTGGCCACAACGTTTCGGGTTCACCTGGTCCTCGAGGTGGCATCCGGCAAGACCGGCACGTTCGAACATGGCGATGCTCCGGGCGACGTTGGCCGGCTCACCGAAGCCGGTGTCGGCATCGATCAGCACCGGCAGCGCGGTGGCCTCGACAACGTCCTGACCCCGGGCGCCGACCTCGGTGGCGGTGGTCAGGCCGATGTCCGGCAGAGCCCGTTCGGCGGCGATCACCGAACCGGAGACGTAGACCCCCTCGAACCCGGCCTGTTCGATCAGCCGCGCCGAGAGCGGGGTGAAGGCGCCGGCGAACCGCTGGATCGTCCCCGACGCCAGCCCCTCACGCAGACGTACCCGCCGCCGGGCGGCCTGCCCCGCCCAGGTGTTCGCGTCGTCCGGCGTGACCGGATCACCGGGACCGGTCATCGGAACAACCCCGGCCGGCCCTCGTCGAGCGCGACCAGATCGGCGGTGACGTTGAGCTCGTGCAACCGGCCGGCGGGCAACTCCGGCAACGCCGAGACCACCTGCAGGAAACGCTTCTGCTCGCCCTGGCTGAGCACACCCTTGGCCAGGGTGCGGAACTTCTGCACGTACTGCTCGCGGCCGAACGGCCGGGCCCCGGCAGGATGCGCGTCAGCCACCGCCAACTCGTCGGCGATCACCGTGCCGTCGGCCAGGGTGATCTCCACCCGGCCGCCGAACGCCGGCTCCGCCGCGTGGTAGCGCTCGGTCCAGACCGGGTCCTCGACCGTGCTGACCTTGTGCCACAGTGCGACGGTCGACGGCCGCGAGGCCCGCTGCGGGGTGTAGGAGTCGACGTGGTGCCAGCTGCCGTCCTCGAGCGCCGCCGCCAGGATGTACATGATCGAGTGGTCCAGGGTCTCCCGGCTGGCGGTGGGGTCGAGCTTCTGCGGGTCGTTCGCCCCGGTGCCGATCACGTGATGGGTGTGGTGGCTGGTGCGCACCAGCACCGAGGCGATCTTCTCCAGATCCGGCACCTGAGAACGCAACCGGATCGCCAGGTCGATCAGCGCCTGGCTCTGGTACTCGGCCGAGTACTCCTTGGTGTAGGAGCGCATGATCGCCCGCTTCGGTTCGCCGGGGACCGGCAACGGCACCACGTAGTGCGCCTGCGGCCCGTCCAGCATCCAGGCGATGACGCCGTCCTCACCCTCGTAGATCGGCGCCGGCGCGCCCTCGCCGCGCATCGCCCGGTCGAAGGCCTCGATCGCGGCCTTGCCGGCGAAGGCCGGGGCGAAGGCCTTCCAGCTCGAGATCTCTCCCTTGCGCGACTGCCGGGTGGCGGTCGTGGTGTGCAACGCCTGACCGATCGCCTGGTAGGTCACCTCCGCCGGGGTCTGCAGCAGCGTGCCCAGTCCCGCCGCGACCGAGGGCCCGAGATGGGCGACGTGGTCGATCTTGTGCGCGTGCAGGCTGATCCCGCGGACCAGGTCGATCTGCACCTCGTACCCGGTGGCGATCGCCCGGATCAGCCGGGCGCCGTCCAGACCGGTGTGCTGGGCGACCGCGACCAGCGCCGGGATGTTGTCGCCGGGGTGGGAGTACTCCGCGGCGAGAAAGGTGTCGTGGTAGTCGAGTTCACGCACCGCGACCCCGTTCGCCCAGGCCGCCCACTCCGGCGACACCCGGGTCTGTTCACACCCGAGGACGGCGGCCCCGTGCGCCCCCAGCCGGCGCACCACCGAGTGCCCGCGGGCCTGGTCCCGGGCGGTGACCACCGGCGACCGGTTCAGCGAGGCGAGCGCGACGGCGGTGTTGTCGATGATCCGGTTGATGATCATCTCTTGGACGTCGCCGTCGACCGCGACCGGGTCGGCCGCGACCTCCGCCAGCTTCCAGGCCAGCTGGTCCTGGCGCGGCAACCGATCTGCGCTGGGACTGACCCGGACGTCGACCTCGAGCATCGAGACTCCTTCGCTTCGAACCACTTCGGATGTGTCTGTGCGTCTGGAACGACCTTCGCGGTCCGGGACCGCGTTGCGAAAGGGAGCCAATGTGCCACGTTCGGAAAGCCAGGATTCGCCGTTGCGAAGGGCTTGCTCAGCTCCCCCGTGTTCAGGGCCTGACTCGCAACGGGTACGGGGCGAAACTGCCCCGCGCCTCATCGACCAGCAACGGCCCACCGATCGGTGGCGCCGCCCGCTGCGGGCAGTTGCCACGGTCGCAGGTGCGACATCCCGGACCGATCGGCATCACGTCGGGCCGGGTCAGGTCCAGGCCGTTGCTGTAGACCAGCCGGCCCGCCTGGCGCAGCTCGCAACCCAGCCCGATGACAAACGTCTTGGCCGGGTTGCCGTAGCCGCCACGGCGGCGGGTCACCGTGCGCGCGACCCACAGGTAGCGCTGCCCGTCGGGCATCTCGGCGATCTGCACGTCGACCCGGCCGGGTGAGGCAAAGGCGTCGTAGACGTTCCACAGCGGGCAGGTGCCGCCGCTGCGGGAGAAGTGGAACCCGGTGGCGGACTGGCGTTTCGAGATGTTCCCCGCCTTGTCCACCCGCACGAAGATGAACGGGACGCCGCGCATCCCCTTGCGTTGCAAGGTGCTCAGCCGGTGCGCGACCGT
>DAIOVT010000078.1:0-3919 GCA_036758885.1 Kineosporiaceae bacterium | reverse complement strand
TCGTAGCCCACCCCGAAGTGCTCGGCCAGCACCTCGACGTCGTACCGCAGCCGTTCGGCGGCCTCGAAGAAGGCGGTGTAGGGCAGCACCAGCGCACCGGCGAAATGGTGGGCCAGCCCGATCCGGGCCAGGCCGCGCGTGGTCTCGTCGGGCCACTGCTCCTCGTCGAGCACCTCGTCGAGCAGGTCACCGGCGTCGAGATAGGCGAGTTGGGCGGCCATCCGGAAGGCCTGCTGACCAGGACGCAGATCGGGGGCCAGGGTCAGGGTGCGCTGGGCGCCGTCGTAGGCGTGGGTGAGGCCGACGCCGACCCCCTCGGCGGCGACCACCCTGATGCCGTGCTTGTGCTCGAGATGGTCGCGCAGCGTCCGGCGCACCTCGCCACGCCTCACCCCGACGGCCGCGGCGAGATCCTCCGCCGCCCGATCGAGGACGTCGATGTGGTTGCGCCGCCGGTAGAAGAAGTCGCGCACCACCTCGTGCGGCATCAGCGCGACCCCGGCGGTACGGCTGTCGGTCAGCGACTCCAGATGCGTCATCGCGTCGCGGTAACGCCGGTGCAGAGCGACCACGGCGTCGGCGATCTCGGGCATCGAGGAGACCACCTGCTGCAGATCCGTCAGCGGAAGCGCTTGTGCCGCAGTGGCTTCCGGCAGCGCCTCACGAAGTTCGACCAGTTGCCGGGCGGTGTCCCGAGGGGTGAAGAAGCTCGGGTCGATACCGAAGACCTCGGTCAGCCGCACCAGCACGGTCACCGTCAGCGGCCGGGTGTCGTGCTCGATCTGGTTGAGGTAGCTCGGCGAGATGACCAGGACCCGGGCCAGCTCGACCTGGCTGAGGCCGCGCTCCTCGCGCAGCCGCCGCAGCCGGACGCCGGCGAAGATCTTCTCCATCCGTCGAGGCTAGCCACCCCTTGCCAGCTCCGCAGTTGGCAAACTTCGCAACGCCGGGACGGCGGCTACTCAGTACTTGGCATCAGTACTTGGCATCAGTACTTGGCATCAGTACTTGGCATCAGTACGTCGTCCGGCAGCTCGTCGCTGCCTTCGCCGCCTCCCGGCGCTGCCCGGGCCGTACGCCCGGACTACAGCTCGGCCTCCCGAGCGGCGGAGACCAGCTCGGCGACCCGGTCCCGCAGGCCCACCGGAATCTGCTGGTCGTCCAGGTCGAGGAAGCCCTGCACGATCAGGTCGCGGGCGGCGTCCTCCCCCAGGCCCGAGGCCATCAGGTAGCCGAGCCGCTCACTGTCGATCATGCCGACGGAGGCCTCGTGCGACAGCTGAGCCTGCGCGGTGGCCGCGATCAGGGCGGGCACCGAGTCGATCGATCCGCTCTCGCGCAGCATCAGCCCGTCGCACTGCAGGAAGCCACGGCTGCCCGGGGCCCGGCCGGCCAGCGTGGTCAGGTGCCGGATGTCGCCGCCGTCGGAGACCATGCGGGCCACCTGCTCGGCCTGCGCGCCGGCACCCAGAAGGTCGATCACCGAGACGATCTCGCGGTGAGTGCCCTCCGGGGCGAACACCACCGAATGGCTCGAACAGACCGCGTCCTCGGCCACGCTCACCTTGGAGTCGCTGACGTGGTTGTCGATACCGCTGACCGCCACGGACACCGACGAACTGGCGGCGCCGCGTTCGAGCCTCATGCGGTTGTAGGAGCGCACGTTCATGTGCCGTCCCCAGCGTTCGACCTCCAGGGAGCGCACCTTGGCCCCGGCGCCGATGAAGGTCTCCGAGACCGACACGTGCCGGCCGTGGGTCAGGTTCGGGGAGACCGCCGATCCGGAGACGAAGGACACCTCGGCACCGGCCCCGATCACGGTGATGTCGTGCACGAACTGTCGTTCCTGGGGAACCGTCATGACGGTGAACGACTGAGCGGGCAGCTCGACCTTGGCGCCGTCGTGCACCCAGGTGAAGGTGCCGAACGGGCGATGCGTGGACTCGAAGGCCCGGCGCAGCACCGAGTCCTGCTCGGGGTCGATGAGCGAGAACATCAGTTCCTGCACCCACGGGTAGGTGACCAGTGCGTCGGCGAGCGGCATCACCTCGATGCCGGGGTCATGACTGGTCATCGCGGAGTAGTGGTGGTCGACCATCACCGAGGTCGTGGACCGTGTGGTCTCGTCGGCGTAGCCGACACCGGCGAGCAGCTCAGGGGTGGCCTGCACGTCACCGGATCCGGCGGTCGAGTGGACGACCAGCGCATCAGTGGGTTGGGGGGTGATCTCAACGGTCGACATGATCTGTCCTCAGTTCTGGATGAGCGCGCGTCACAGCGCGCGAGGGTGACATGAATGCATGGACATGAAGGCAAAGGAACATGACGGGTGGACCTGACAGGCCGGACGGCGACGCAGTGCCGGTGCCGGCCCGGCGCCCTCAGGCGCGGTAGCCTTCGCGGCGGATCCGCTCGAACATCTCGCGAGCGTCGCCCTCGGCCACCAGCCGGCCGTCGATCATCAGGTGGCCCTTGGTGGTCTGCAGGCTGTCGAGGACGAACCCGGTGTGCGTGATCACCAGTGCCGCTCGCCCGTCGCCGTCCGCGGTCGGGGTCTGCAACAGGCCCCGGATCGCCGACCCCACGTCGCCGACGTGCTCGAGGTCGACACCCGACTCGGGTTCGTCGAACAGGCACATCAACGGTTGCTGCAGTTCGAGTTTCAGCACTTCCCAGCGCTTCGCCTCGCCGCCGGAGAACCCGACGTTGAGCTCGCGGTCGAGCAGTGCGGTGAGGGCCAGGTCCTGCGCCCCGGAGGCCAGCCCCTCGGCCGCCCCCATCGCCTGGGCGAACCGCCGGACGGTGACCCCTTCGAGCCGCGGCGGGTGCTGGAAGGCCATGCCGAGGCCGGCCTGGGCCCGCTCGGTGATGCTCATGTCGCTCAGGTCGTTCCCGGCCAATCGCGTTGTGCCGCTGACGATCCGGAACGGTTCGAGGCCCATCACCGCACTCAGCAGCGAGGATTTTCCCGACCCGTTCGGGCCGAGGAGCACATGCACCTCTCCGGCTCCGATCGCCAGATCGACGTCGCGGCAGACGATGTGATCGCCCACGGCGACGGTGAGGCCCTCGAGTTCGAGGACGGGCCGGGTCATGGCTGTCACTTCCCCACGGCGCCACGCGGTTCTGCACCGCCGCGCCATCGCGTTTCGGTGTCTCCAGCCTAGTCCTGCGGGCCGTCGTCACCGATGTGATGCGCATCGCCCGGGGGCGCCGTCCGGCTTGGCAACCTTCGCAAGGAAGGCGGGTGTGGTTGTCCGAACGTGGCTGACTGCACCACTGGATACCGTTGCGGCACAAGCGGTCTGCTGTATCCCGACCGGCGACGGAACGGTCACCCGTACCACCCGAGGAGACCTGATGACCAACACGCTCACCACCGCACCGACCGCGGAGGAGCTCGAGCAGAGCTGGGCGACCGACCCGCGCTGGAAAGGGGTCACCCGTGACTACACCGGGGCGGACGTCGTCCGGTTGCGCGGTTCGGTGCAGGAGGCGCACACCCTTGCCGAGCTCGGTGCCAGCAAGCTGTGGGGCCTGGTCTCCGGCTCGGCCCCGGACGCACCCGAGTACGTCCATGCGCTCGGCGCGCTGACCGGCAACCAGGCGGTGCAGCAGGTGCGCGCCGGGCTGCGAGCGATCTACCTCTCCGGCTGGCAGGTCGCCGCCGACGCGAACCTGGCCGGGCAGACCTACCCCGACCAGAGCCTCTACCCGGTCAACTCGGTGCCCGCCGTGGTGCGCCGGATCAACAACGCACTGCTGCGCGCCGACCAGCTGGAGGTCGCCGAGGGACAGGTCACTCGGGACTGGCTGGCGCCGATCGTCGCCGACGCCGAGGCCGGTTTCGGCGGGCCGCTGAACGCCTACGAGCTGATGCGGGCGATGATCGCGGCCGGCGCCGCGGGCGTGCACTGGG
>DAIOVT010000077.1:1486-11406 GCA_036758885.1 Kineosporiaceae bacterium | reverse complement strand
CTGCAGGGCGAGCACCGCCGGCCCGGACGATCCCGGTTTGAGCAGGGTGCCGTTGTACTTGCGCAACTGGGCCAGCGCGGCCTGTTTCGCCGCGGTCGCGGCCCCCGCCGACGTCCCGGAACCGGACGTCCCGGAACTGGACGCCCCGGAGGCGCTGCCCGCCGGGGTGGCGGACCCGGTGCCGGTTCCGGGCGTGGCGGCCGTGCGCAGCAGTGCGCGCCAGGTGGCGGCGTCCATCGATCCGGACGCCGACAGTTTCGCCTTCGTCTGCACGGCCTTGACCGCGGTGGCGGTCGCGGTGCCGTAGGCGCCGTCGGCGGTGATGCCCAGACCGGCCTGCAGGGCGCGCACCACCGGCCCCGATGAGCCCACCCCGACGGTCGCCCCGCTGTAGCGAATCAGGTTGCGCTGCACCGTGTTCGCGGTCGCGGCGGCGGTGACGGTGGGGTAGCTCGGGCAGGGCGAGGGGTTGGCCTTCGTATGGCGCGGGGCCCAGTTCAGATCGGCCGGACGGCACGGCCCGTAGTCGGTGCCGGCGACCTTCTTGGTCCAGAACGAGGTGGTGCCCATGGCGCCGGCCCAGGACAGCGATAGATGCACGTGGTCGCGATGGCACGAGGTGTCCGAGGACGCCGCCGGCGTGGCCGCGCAACTGCCGTAGGCGCGCCAGCCGTCCCCGGGCCGGTAGGCGCCCCAGATCTTGTCGTTCCAGATGATGTACATGACGCCGAGCCGTCGGGCGTTCGCGTAGGGGCGGCCCGCGGCGTCCGGGGCGAACAGCCAGGCGAGCAGTTCGTTCGCCTGGGCGACCTGTTCCGGACGGCGCACCGAGACGAACCAGTCGACAGCCCGGCCCTCGTAGTGCTCGCTGGCCATGCCGTCGGCGCCGCAGTCGCGCGCCGAGCTGTAGCTGGTGCCCGGATAGCTCGCCCGGAGCAGGTTGCCGAGCTTGACCGAGCCCGGCTGGGCGACCGGGTTGCACGAGGTCTGCGGCACGTAGGGGGCGAGACCCTCGATCGCGGCGGGCAGCCCCGCGGGGACGGCGGGCCCGGCCAGTGTTGCGGCGCTGGCCGCCGGGGCGGCCAGCCGGCCGGCGAAGGGGACCAGCGACGGGTCGGCGAACACCAGGCCGGTCAGTGCGGCGACCACACCCGCCCCGCCCAGCAGGCGCCGTCCCCGGCGGCGGAGCCGGGTCCGCTCGTCGCGGTGCCGCGGGCCGCGTCCGGTGCGACGCAGCCGCCCGGCCGGGAGATCTCGTGCAGCGGTGCTCCGGAACATGCCCGGCCGGTCGGCCGCGGCCGGCGGGGTAGTAGTCGATCGACCGCCGGGCAACCGATCGGCGCACGCACCGGGAGCGGCGGGCGGGACGACAGGACGAGACGGTTCAGGACGAGACGATTCAGGACCAGACGGGTCAGGCGCTGAGCGACAGCCGGGTGGTGGCGCGGGTGGCCAGCCAGCGCGCGCCGCTGCCCGACTCGGCGGCGGCGATGATCAGGCCGTCGCCACCGGCGGTGGCCAGCGCGCGCGCCTGGTCGAGGGCCGCCTCGGCGGCGATGACCAGGGAGAGGGCGTCGGCGCAATGGGCCGGGTCCAGGTCGGCGACGCCGAGGTTGACGGTCAGTTCCGCACTGATCCGGTCCACCCGGCGCCACATCGCGGCGGCGATCGCGCAGGCCTCGTCGAGTTCGGTCGGGGCCACCGTGGCGAAGGTCAGCGCGCCCAGACGGTAGGGCCCGAGCAGCCTCTGCTCACCGGCGAAGCCGCGCAGCGCCGCCGCCACCGCGTGCAGTTGCCGGTCGGCCCAGCGCCGTCCATGACTGCGGGTCAGCGCCTCGAAACCGTCCAGGCCGACCAGCACCACGCTCAGCGTCTCGCCCGGTGCCAACGCGGCGATGGTCCGTTCCAGGTCGCGCTCGAGATCTGCCCCGGGGGCGGAACCGGCTCGTGGTAGCGGTATTCCGAAGTCAGGCAATCCGAACACGTCTGGCCAGTCGGCCGGGCCGGCGCCGGTATGAGTGATGATCATCAGGCCGGGCGAGTGGTGTCGGTACGGGCGGAGATGCGGGTTCGTTCCGGAGCACGGGTTGAGCCCTACTAGGCTGGGAAATGTCGCCCCGAGAGAATCACCGAATCGAGCATCGATGACTACCCCATCCCAGCGCCCGCGTCCGAGTCTCAATCTGCACGGCGCTGTCGATCTCAGCTCGCTCAGCGCTCCCCGCCCGGCGGCCGGGGCGAACGGCGGTTCCGGAGCCGGGCCCGGGTCCTCGGCGATCGTCGAGGTCTCCGACGCCAGCTTCCCGGCGGCCGTCGTCGAGCAGTCGATGACCGTGCCGGTGCTGCTCGACTTCTGGGCCACCTGGTGCGAGCCCTGCAAGACCCTCTCGCCGGTGCTGGTCAAGCTGGCGAACGAGTTCGAGGGCCGCTTCGTGCTCGCGACCGTGGACGCCGACGCGAACCCGCAGCTGACCCAGGCCTTCCAGGTGCAGTCGATCCCGTCGGTGTTCGCGGTGGTCAAGGGCCAGCCGATCCCGTTGTTCCAGGGCGCCCAGCCCGAGGCGCAGATCCGCCAGGTGATCAGCGAGGTGCTGCGGCTGGCCGAGGCGAACGGGGTGACCGGACGTGTCGACGTGGCCCCCGGCGACGCCGACAGCGCCGAGGAGGACGTCGAGGAGGAGCTGCCGCCGCATCACCAGACCGCCTATGACGCCATCGAGGCAGGTGACCTGACCGCCGCGGTCAGCGCCTACGAGGCGGCACTCACCGAGAACCCCGGCGACGAACTCGCCCGGCTCGGCCTGGCCCAGGTGAAGCTGTTGCAGCGCACGGCCGAGGCCGACCCGGCGGCTGCCCGTGCGGCCGCCGCGGCCGACCCGGCGGACGTCGACGCGCAGATCCTGGTGGCCGACATCGACACCCTGGGCGGCCATCTCGAGGACGCGTTCAACCGGCTGATCGACACGGTGCGGATCACCGCCGGCGATGAACGCGACAAGGTGCGAATTCATCTCATCGAATTGTTCGACGTAGCCGGCGGGGACGATCCGCGGGTCGCCCCGGCCCGTTTGAAGCTGGCCAACGCATTGTTCTGACGCACTCCTTTCCGCAGCGCCCGGTAGTCGTCTTTCTCCGACCGCCGGCCGTATGGAAATCGCTGGTCAGGCCGCTACTCAGTCTGGTCATTGATCGATCGACACCGACTGTCCTCGGGTGTCCGACACACTCGAGCGAGCAGTGAAAAGTGTCGAACGAGTATTGAGTGAGTTGTTGAACGGGTCGCGGTTCGGACCGTTCTTCCCGGCGGGCCCGGCGGTCATCTCTTCCGATCAGGCCGGTTCCGGTCGCTGCTCCCCGGCGCGGGCCGGACGTGCAGGGCCTCGGACGGCGCAGGGTCTCGGACGGCGCAGGGCTTCCGGGCGCCGCCGCGCCTCTTCCCGGGCACCCTTGCCGGTCATCCCCGGCCGTCCCGGGCCGCCCGCCGGCCGCCCGCCGGCGGAGTGCCGGTGGGGTGCGGACGGGCCAAGGGAATAGCGGGATTGTTAAGAGTTTGGCATTCACTAAGAATCCTTGATGATTTCTTGACAATGTAATTACTCGCTGCGATCAAACCATTTCAGTGGGTTAATTTTCGGCTCTGACCAGCGGTGATTGAGATGTTCCATTGTGACCTGCGACTGATGCAATGCCGTCTTCGTGTTCGACATGCTTGAATGCTCGGCAAGAAGTGCGCGGTGCCGCATCACTATGTCCGCAACATTGCATAGTTGAATGTCATTGGAACGTGCGGCGGCGGCACCCGAGCGGGTCTTGTGTCTGAGGCTGAGGAGCATGTCATCGGCGGCGAAACGCGGCTACGGGAGTCATCGGTCCAGCAGGACCGTCTCGCCGTGCTGACCGAGCGGCGCGGGCCGGGCGTCCGGCCGCGGGGGCCCCTGCTCCGCCCCGTGCCCGCACCGCCGGGCGGCAACGTCCCCGCGGAGCAGATCGACCTCGACGTGATCGTTCCGGCGCTCAACGAGAGCAGCCGTATCGGCCGCACCCTCGAAGACCTGGCCGGCCGGCTGTCCCGGCAGTGGTTCACCTCGCGGCTGATCGTGGTCGACAACGGCAGCGTCGACAGCACGCTCGAGGTGATCGACTCGGTCGACACCGGCCAGATCCCGGTCGAGGTGCTCAGCTGCCGCGCCCGGGGCAAGGGCGCGGCGGTCAAGGTGGGCGTCGAGCGGGCCACGGCCACCTTCGTCGGCTACGTCGACGCCGACGCCTCCACCCCGCCCGAGGCACTGCTGACCGCGATGGCGGTGCTCGACAGCGGCTGGGACGTGGTGGTCGCCTCCCGCCGTGCGGTGGGCGCCTCGTACGTGGTGCCGCAGAGCCTGACCCGCCGGGTCGGCAGCAGGCTGTTCAACATCGGCGCCTGCACCGTCGTCGGCCGGATGAGCGACACCCAGTGCGGCATGAAGGTGTTCCGCACCGCGGCCGTCCGCGAGTTGTTCGCCGAGGTGACCCTGGGCGGGTTCGCCTTCGACGTCGAGGTGCTGGCCCGGGCGCAGCGGGCGGGGCTGCGGATCATGGAGATCCCGGTCAGCTGGTCCGACAGCGTCGGCTCGAGCTTCCGCCCGGTACGCGACGGTTCGCAGGCCTTCCGTGACCTGGTGCGGGTGCACCGGGTGATGAGCCGCGGCGGTGAGGACCCCCGATGCTCGTGATCGCCAACTGGCGCGATCTCGACCACCCCGAGGCCGGCGGCGCCGAGGTGGTCTGCCAGGAGATCGCCGCCCGGCTGGCCGCCTCGGGCGAGCAGGTGGTGCTGCTGAGCGCCGCCGTCGAGGGCAGACCGGCCCGGGAGCGGCGCGACGGCTACACGATCGTGCGGGCGGGCAGCCGGTTCACGGTCTACCCGCACGCGCTCGCCTGGCTGCTGCGGCACCGGCGCTCGGTCGGCGCCGTGCTCGACTCGCAGAACGGCATCCCCTTCTTCACCCCGCTCGCGGTCTCCCGCCGGGTCCCGGTGGTGATGCTGCTGCACCACATCCACCAGGAGCAGTTCGCCAAGTACTTCCCGGCCCCGGTGGCGCTGCTCGGCCGCTGGCTCGAGTCCGGTGCCAGCCGGGTGGTATACGGCCGCCGCGCCGTGGTCGCGGTCTCGATGAGCACCCGGGACGGCGCCCGCCGCCGGCTCGGACTGCGCGGTGCGATCTGGGTCGCGCCGCCCGGCAGTTCGGTCACCGAGTCGGTGCGTGACCTGGTCATCGAGCGCACCGAGCATCCCTCGATCGTCTGCGTCGGCCGGCTGGTGCCGCACAAGCGCATCGAGATGATCGTCGAGGCGTTCCCCACCGTGCTCGCCGAGCACCCCGACGCCGAACTGACCATCGTCGGCCGGGGCATCGCCGCCGCCGGCCTGCGGGCGCTCGCCGACCGGGTCTGCCCGGCCGGCAGGATCATCTTCCGCGACGACCTGGACGACGAACAGCGCGACCGGCTGATGGCCACCTCGTGGATCACCGTGAACGCCTCCCAGGGCGAGGGCTGGGGTCTGTCGGTGATCGAGGCGAACGCGGTCGGGGTGCCGGCGCTGGCGTACCGCCGTCCGGGGTTGCGCGACTCGATCGTCGACGGCGAGACCGGCTGGCTGATCGAGGACGACGTCGACCTCGGCGAGGCGATCAGCCGGGCGCTGACCGAGGTGGGCGATCTCGGCCGCGCCCATCAGCTGGCCCAGCACGCCCGGCAGTGGGCCGGGCAGTTCACCTGGGCCTCGATGACCGAACGGGTGCGTGCCGTCATCGCCGCCGAGTCGGCCCGGCTGGCCCGCGGGGAGGCCGACCGCCGGCGCTCCGGCGACGTCTCGACCGTCGTCCGGATCCCTGCCGCGCACGTCGTCCGGCTGCCGGGTGACTGGCGGGACCGGCTGCGCAGCACCGATTCCTGGAGCGTCCAGGACGCGCAGGTCGAGGTGCTCTGCCGCGGCGCCGACACCCAGCAGGTACGCAACCTGCTGCACCGCCTCGAGATCGACGCCTCGGCGGAACTACCCGCGGGGGTCGAGGTGGCGGCGGCCCGGTCGACGGACCTGCTGCGCCTGGACGCGCTGTCCTCGTCCAGTCATGCCTGAGACCCTCGACCGGGGTCATCACAGCGGCGCCGCAGGGGCGCCGTCCGCAGGCATCACCGCCGGCCGTGACCTTGACAGCGGTACGCCTGCTTCGCAGGCTCCCGGTATCACCCTGGTGCCGGAACAATTCCGTCCGCCGGTCCCGCGCCCGGCGCTCACGGACCGGCGCCCTCGCGCTTCCTGGGCACTGCTGGACGGCGCCGCGAAGCTGCCGCTGACCCTCGCCTCGGCCCTGGTCCTCGCCGTCGCGCTGGCGGTCCGGCTGCCCGGGGCGAACCGCGCCTACGACATCTTCATCGACGAGGCCACCTACGCCTCGATCGCCCGCAGCGTCGCGTCCGGCGAGGGGATCTCGCTGCACGGCGAGCCCTTCGTGCTGCACCCGCCGATCACCTTCTGGATCATGGGCCTGGGCGCCCTCGGCAACCAGCAGCTCGACCCGATACCGCTGATCATGGCGCTGCGGCCGGTGTGCATGGTCTTCGGCGCCCTGGTGGTCGCCCTGGTCTTCGCGACCGGTTGTCTGGCCGGCCACGCCCGGGCCGCCACCCTGGCCGCGGCGCTGCTGGCGATCGACCCGTTCGGGTTGCGCTTCGACAGCCGGCTGATGATGGAGTCGATCGTGCAGGCCTTCGCGGCCGCCACCGTGCTGTTCCTGGTGCTGGCCGCCCGTAGTCCGGCCCGGGCCGGGCGCTGGGCGCTGGCCGCGGGTCTGGCCGGAGCGCTCACCTTCGGCGCCAAGGAGACCTTCGGGCTGGTCGTGGTGGCGATGCTGGGGCTGCTGTTGCTGATGCCCAGCGTGCTGCCCCGCCGGGCGGCGGCGACCGCGCTGGCCGGCACCCTGGTCGGCTACGGGCTGGTCAACCTCTACGTCGTGCAGCGGGTCGGCTGGGACACCTGGCTGTCCTCGCGGCTGGAGGGACTGGGCCGGCTGACCGGGGCGCACCAGCCCACCGGGTTCAAGGCCGAGGGCAGCCGGCACTCGTTCTGGGACCGGGTGCTGGTGCGACTGGTCGACTTCGGGCCGACCTATCTGCTGCTCGGGCTCGGCCTGCTCGGCGCAGCCGCGGTGATCCTCGCGGTGCTCAGCCATCGCCGCCGCCAGCTCGGCCGGCACCGGGACGCCCGCAGCCAGCGGCTGCGCTGGATGTCCTCGCCCGCCTCCGGGGTGATCGCGGCATGGACGGCGGCGGCCTGCGGCTACCTGGCCTACGCGGTGCTGCTCGGCTCGCTCGAGGAGCAGATGTTCTACATCGCCCTGGCCCCCTGCGCGCTCTCGGCGGCGATGACGTTGCTGCGCTGGCGGAGCACCGGCTCCCGGGCCCGCACGGTCGCGGTCTCCGTGCTGATCGCGCTGACGCTGGGCTGCCAGGCCGGCGTCTACGGGTACACCCGCACCCACCCCGCGGACGGGTACCTGCGGCTGTCCGAGTGGATCGGCGTCAACGTGCCGGCGGGCAGCAAGATCTCGGTCACCGAGGACACCGCACAGTTCCTGCTCCGCGGTCAGGTACTCGGTGAGTGGCACGACCTTGCCGCGCTGCGCCGGGAACGGGTCGACTTCGTCCTGGTCTCCCCGCAACTGGTCGGCCTGGGGTTCGGCACCGCCCGGCCGCCCTTCCTCGACGAACTGCGCGAGCAGGCCACGGTGGTCTACCAGCGGCGCTACGGGCAGGACCAGGAACTGGTGCTGTTCGACGTCCGGCCCCTGACCGGAGGGACGACGAGATGAGCCCACAGCCGGCCGCGACCAGGCCGCGGGTGCTGCACCTGGCCTACGAGGACCCCGAGCAGCCCGGCGCGGGCGGCGGGTCGGTGCGCACCGCCGAGATCAACGAGCGGCTGGCGGGGGAGTTCGACCTCGAGGTGGTGACCGCGCCGTTCCCCGGTGCCCGCTCCCGGCGCCACGGCGACGTGCGCTACCGGCACGCCGGTCTGCCCGGTGCGGTGCCCTCGCGCACCGCCCGGATCATGAGCTACTTCGCCGCGCTGCCCGCGGTGGTGGCCCTGCGCCGTCCGGATCTGGTCGTCGAGGACTTCGGTGCCCCGATCTCCAGCTACGGGCTGCCGATGTTCACCCGGCGCCCGGTGGTCGGGGTGGTGCAGTGGCTGTTCGCGGGGCAGAAGTCGGCGCAGTACCACCTGCCGCTGCGCCGGGTGGAGAGCTTCGGTCTGCGCCGGCACCACGACCTGATCGCGGTGTCCGCCGATCTGGCCGCGGAGATCCGGCGGCGCAGCCCCGCGGCCCGGGTGACCGTGGTGCCGAACGGTCTGCCGGAGGCGGCCTTCACCGCCGCCGAACGTGCCCTGCCCGCCGGGGACCTGCGCTACCTGGGCCGGCTCGAGGACGCGCAGAAGGGCGTCGACCTGCTGCTGCAGGCCTACGCCAAGATCTGCTCGCGGATCCCGCAGGATCTGCTGATCGGTGGCACCGGCCCCGACGAACAGGCGCTGCTCGGCCGGGCCCGTGACCTCGGCGTCGGGCACCGGGTGCACTTCGTCGGCGCGGTTCCGGCGGTCGCCCGGTTCGACTGGCTGGCCGCAGCTGACGTGGTCGCCATGCCCAGCCGGTACGAGACCTTCGGCATGGTCGCGGCCGAGGCGCTGGCCACGGCGCGTCCGGTGGTGGCCTTCGACATCCCCTGTCTGCGCGACCTGGTCAGCCAGGAGACCGGGCGCCTGGTGCGTCCCTTCGACGTCGACCACTACGCCGACGCCCTGTTCTCGGTGGCCGCCGACCCGGCGCTGCGCGAGCGGCTCGGCTCCACCGGCCGGCAGCGGGTGCGGCATCTGACCTGGGACGCCGCCGCGGCCACCCAGGCGGAGGTCTATCACCAGGTGCTGGAATCGAGCCGGCGGTGATCACCAGGTGCTGATCCGAACCTCGGCCCGCGGCGCGGCCACCGCGGCGGACGGTGCCTCCCCGCGTCGTCAGGCGATGCTGCTCTCGCTGGCCACCGTGGTGGTCAGCGCCGCCAACTACGGATTCGCACTGCTCATGGTCCGGCTGCTGCCGACCGCCGAGTACGTCGGCTACGTCGCGGTACAGAGCCTGTTGCTGATCCTCGGGGCGGCCGGCATGGCCGCCGTGCCCTGGGCGATCGCTGCCTTCCTGGCCCGATCGGCCCGGGCCGGCGGCGGCGAACTGCGCCTCGCCCTGCGGTTCGGGCTGCTCGCCGGTGCGGTGCAGGCGGTGGTGTTCGTGGCGATCACCGTCGCCGTGGCCTGGGCGCACGGGCCGGCCGTGACCCTGGCCGCCGCCGCGGCGGCGGTGACCATCTCGATGGTCGTCGCCCCGGTGGGCACCCTGCAGGGCCTGCACCGGATCACCGGTATCGCGGTGCTGCGCCTGATCGAGGCCGTCGTCCGGGTGGCGGTCTCGCTGGCCCTGGTGCTCGGCGTCAGCGCCGGGGCGGCCGGGCCGCTGTGGGGTCTGGCCGCGGGTAGCGGGGCGTTGTTCGTGCTCGGTCTGTGGCAGTGCCGCCGCGGGCGGACGGGCCCGGGCGACGACCCTGTTCAGCTCGAGGACGGCGTGCTGCGCCGGCTGCTCGGGCACAGCCTGCGGCTCGCCGTGGTGCAGGGCGCGATCGCCGCGCTGGCCGTGGTGGACACCGTCGTCATCGGTCTGATCGGGCTGATCGAGATCGACCCCGCGGCCGGCCGTGCCTATCAGGTCGCGGCACTGCTCGGCCGGGTGCCGGTGTTCCTGGCCACGGCGGTGGCGCTGACCTACTACCCGCGGCTGGCGTCCCGGCTGAACACCCCGCGGTTCGCCGCCGAGGCGAACGACGCCGTCCGT
>DAIOVT010000077.1:0-1476 GCA_036758885.1 Kineosporiaceae bacterium | reverse complement strand
TCCGTACCCTGTTGCGCCTGGCGGTGCCGGTCACCCTGGTGACCGCGCTGCTGCCCACCGCGTTGCTGGCCTGGATCGTGCCGGACGCCGCGGCCGAGGTGCGCTCGCTGCTGCCGATCACCGCAGTGGCCGGGCTGCTGGCCGCGCTGGCCACCCTGGAGGCGACGATCGTGCAGGCGGCCGAACGGTTCCGGACGACGGCGGTGGTGCTGGTCGCGGTCGCGCTGTTGCAACCCGCCACTTTGCTGCTGACCGGCCGGCTCGCCGACGGTGGTTCGGCGACGGGTTACGCCTGGGTCAACCTCGGCGTGCTGGCGCTCGCCCTGGCCGGTACCTCGGTGCTGGTGCGCTCCTGGACGCATCCGGCGCGCTGGTGGCGCAGCCACTGATCCGTGCAGTGGCGCAGCCACTGATCCGTGCAGTGGCGCAGCCACTGATCCGTGCAGTGGGGCGGGTCAGGCCGGTTCGGTCTGCGGCACCAGCCAGACCGCACCGAGCGGCGGCACCCGCAGCTGCACCGACGCCGGCCGGCCGTGCCACTCCAGGTCGTCGGCGGCGACGACACCGAGATTGCCCACACCCGAACCGGAGTACTCACCGGCGTCGGTGTTGAGCACCTCGCGCCAGCGGCCGGCGAACGGCAGACCGACCCGGTAGTTCTCGTCGGGCACGCCGGAGAAGTTGGTGATCGCCACCAGCGGACGCTTGTGCTCGTGGTCCCAGCGGATGAACGAGAACGTGTTGTGGCTGGAGTCGTTGGCGTCGATCCACTCGAAGCCCTCGGGCTCGAAGTCCACCTCGTGCAGCGCGGGCTCGTCCTTGTAGACCCGGTTCAGGTCGCGCACCAGCTGCTGCAGACCGGCGTGCCAGGGGGTCTCCTCGAGCCACCAGTCCAGGCTGCGCGACTCCGACCACTCGGCCTCCTGACCGAGCTCGGCGCCCATGAACAACAGCTGCTTGCCCGGGTGCGACCACATGAAGGCCAGGTACGCGCGGACGTTGGCGAGCTGCTGCCAGCGGTCGCCCGGCATCTTGCGCAGCAACGAGCCCTTGCCGTGCACGACCTCGTCGTGGCTGATCGGCAGGGCGAAGTTCTCGCTGAACGCGTACATCAGCGAGAAGGTCATCTGGTGGTGGTGGAACTGCCGGTGGATCGGCTCGCGCGCCATGTAGTTGAGCGAGTCGTGCATCCAGCCCATGTTCCACTTCATGCCGAAGCCGAGCCCGCCGACGTGGGTCGGCCGGGTGACGCCGGGCCAGGCGGTGGACTCCTCGGCGATGGTGACGATGCCGGGTACCCGCTTGTAGGCGGTGGCGTTGGTCTCCTGCAGGAAGGCCACCGCCTCGAGGTGCTCACGGCCGCCGTAGATGTTCGGCACCCACTCGCCGTCGTTGCGCGAGTAGTCGAGGTAGAGCATCGAGGCGACCGCGTCGACGCGCAGCCCGTCGATGTGGAACTCCTCGAGCCAGTACAGG
>DAIOVT010000076.1:0-11487 GCA_036758885.1 Kineosporiaceae bacterium | reverse complement strand
GAGCTCGAGCACGGCCTGTCGGCGTTGGTCGGTGCCGATCTGATGATCGCCGACCACGACGGCATCGGCGTCACCGCCCGTGGTCGTGAACTGGTCACCCGGGCCGGTCGCGAAGTGGTCTCGATGAACGTCCGAACCCGTTCCGGCGAGGACCGTATCCGCGCTCTCTACCGGCTGCTCACCGAGATCCCGCTGACTCCCGAGCCGTTGCTGATCGATCGGGAGACCTACGACGCCGCCTGCCTGGAGTACCGGCACGAGCGGTGGACCGAGTTCCGCCGTCCGCAGCGCCGCGCCTGAGGGCGCGCACCGGCGCCGATCGACTCACAGGTCACAGGCTCCAGTCGATCGGCGCGACGCCCTGCTTCTCGAGCAACTGGTTGGCCCGGCTGAACGGGCGCGAGCCGAAGAACCCGCGGTCGGCCGACATCGGGCTCGGGTGCGCGCTGGCGATCCGTGGCACGTCCCCGAGCATCGGGGCCAGGCTCTGCGCGTCCCGGCCCCACAGGATCGCCACCAGCGGCGCGCGGCGTGCGACCAGGGCCGTGATCGCCGCGTCGGTCACCTTCTCCCAGCCCCGGCCCCGGTGCGAGCCGGAGTTGCCCGGCGTCACGGTGAGCACCCTGTTCAGCAGCAGCACGCCGCGCTCGGTCCACGGGGTCAGGTCGCCGTTGGCCGGGCGGGGCGCGCCGACGTCCTCGGTCAGTTCGCGATAGATGTTCTGCAGGCTGCGCGGGATCGGCCGGACGTCGGGGGCCACCGAGAACGACAGGCCCACGGGATGGCCGGGCGTCGGGTAGGGGTCCTGGCCCACGATCAGTACCCGGACGTCGGCCAGCGGCCGGCCGAAGGCCCGCAGCACGTTCGCCCCGGTGGGCAGGTAACCGCGGCCCGCGGCGACCTCCTCGCGCAGGAAGTCACCCATCGACCGGATCGTGTCCTCGACCCCGGCGAGCGCCTGTGCCCAGCCCGGATCCATCAGTTCTGACAACGGAGCACGGCTCATGCCGTCCGATCGTATTCATACGTTCGGACCGTTCGGGCACTGCGCGGCCGGGTGGGTGCGGCCCGGTGCCTGTCCGGTGCCGGTGGGACTGCGCGGACATGCCCGGCTCATCACCGGCTCATGCTCGGCTCAAGACCGGCTCGGCCTGGCCGGGACTGTCGGTACCAGCCCCTAAACTGCCCTGGAAAGGTGTCGCCGGCACGGCGGGGTGGGGTTCCTCGTCCGGTTAGGCCGTGCCTCGTGGCCAGGAGGGATCTTGTGGACTCTGTGCAGCTGACCGGCTCCGATCTGAGTGTCGTGTCGGTACCCGACTCGCCCGCAGTCGATCTGGCCGCCGCCGAGGCGAGCGACCTGACCGATCGGGAGCGCGAGATCCTCGCCTTCGAACGCCAGTGGTTCAGGTACGCCGGTGCCAAGGAACAGGCCGTGAAAGACCTGTTCGACATGTCCGCGACCGGCTACTACCAGCTGCTCAACGCACTGATCGATCGTCCCTCGGCGCTGGCCCACGACCCGATGCTGGTCAAGCGGCTCCGGCGGCAGCGGCAGGTCCGGCAGCGGGCCCGCTCGGCCCGGCGGCTCGGCCAGGCCGGCGATTCCTGATGAGTCCCAGCCGCACCGGCCGCGCCGAACGCCACGACCTCAAGGTCTCCGAGAAGGGCCGGGTCGGCGCACATCGTCCGCGCACCGGGCCGTTGTCCAGCTTATGGCCGTATCTGTTGGTCGGCGCGGTGGTGGTGCTCGTCGCCGGTCTCGGCTACCTGCTGCTCGGCCGTGGTGACTCCACCACCACGCTCACCGACACCGGCGCTGACACGGGGGCCGGTACATCTGCAGCCTCGGCGTCCGGGGCCGCCGTCAGTCCCACTCCCGCGGCCTCGGCGTCCTCGCCCGGCCCCTCGTCGGCGCAGGCGTCGCAACCGGCCGCGGCCGCGGGCACCGTGAACAAGAAGACGACGCTGAACTTCTACAACGGCAGCTCGCCGAACATTCCGGGGCTCAGCCGGAAGGCGGCCGCCGTGCTCCAGGGCCAGGGCTGGACGATCGGTGAGATCGAGACCTGGACCGGCACCAAGGTCAGCAGGACCACGGTCTTCTACTCGAGCGACGACCAGCTCGCCACCGCGAACGAGGTGGTCAAAAAGATGGGCGTCGGTGCCGCCGAGAAGAAGACGGACCTGACCAAGGCGGGCCTGTCCGTGGTGATCAGCAACGACTATCGGGGCTGACCGGTCGCCGGGTCGCGTTCCTGCAGTTTCCAGTCGACGCCGTAGCCGATCGGCCGCGGCGCCTTGAGCAGGTCCAGGAACGGCCTGGGGGTGAGGGCCTCGGGGCCGAGCACACCCTGGCCCGACCAGACCCCGGTGGCCAGCAGTTCCAGGGCGGCGATCGGGTTCACCGCGGTCTGCCAAGCCCGGCAGGGCACCCCGTAGTCGCGCAGCGTCCGCTCGTCGTCGGCCAGGTGGTACAGGAACACCGCGCGAGGGGCGCCGTCCTTGCCGAGGCCGCTCACGTAGAGGCCCTCGCAGCTGCGGCCGGGCAGCAGGGGAGCGGGCAGGGCCGGTTCGGCCTGGTCCGGGTCGTCCGGCCTGGCGGCCCTCAGCGCGGTGATCAGTGGCTCGCCGAGGCCGTGTTTGACGGTGACCCGCTCGGCGTCCACCCAGCGGGGCATCAGCACCGCCTCCTCGTGCTCGACGTGCACGCACTCGACCGGGCCGATGCCCTCGGGGAAGTCGAAGGTCTCAGCGCCGCTGAACGGGGGGACGGTGAAGAGCCCCGCGTCGACGTCGCCCCCCGCGGCCTCGGCGCGTGAACGCTCCCAGACCAGGGCCGGGTTCAGGCACCGTTCGAGGCGGGTCCACATCGAGTCGCCGGGCGCGGCCGCTCGGCCGTTCTCGGCGTGAACACGCAGGTCAGCGACGCTTCGGGCGCTCAGTTCGGTGATCGAGGAGAACAACTGCTCGGCCGCGTGGCGGGCGAACACGTCGGACAGGCCCGGCCCACCGCCCATGCCGACCAGGGCCAGCCGGCCGGCCAGTGACCAGTCCGGGGCGAGGGCGAACTGCGCCTCGCCCAACCTCAGGCTCACCCTGCCGTGGGCCTCGCCGGGGTGCGGCCGGGACAGGCTCATCGCCATGTCGACATAGTCGGCGCCGGCCGACATCGCCCCCCGGAAGATCGGGATCACCAGCCGGGGGTCGGCGGCGTTCAGCACGTGCGTGGCACCGTACTGGGCGGCGAGTACCGCGACCGCGTACTCGTCGGCGACGTCGACCTGGGCCGCGAAGAACCGAAATTCACCAGGACGGCGCTCGGCGACCGCCGCGACGCAGGCCCTGGCCCGTTCGAGGTCGGCATCGGCGACGATGAAGGTCTGGAAGAACTCGCGTTCGGTGGCGACCCGGGCCGCGGCGGCGCCCAGACCCCCGGCGCCGACCATCACGATTCGCACCGCCTCAGCTTGCCAGGTCGGCCCGATTCGTCCACCGGCTCACCGGCTCGGTGATCACCGGTCCGGCGTTCGCGGCTCGCGCAGGTAGCCGCCGTCCACCAGCCCGGCGCGCACCTCGAAGCGGTTGCGCAGGGCGAAGGTACCGGTCAGCCACCACGACCAGAGCGAGGCCAGCAGGTAGGCCGGCAAAAAGCCGAAAGGCCCCAGCCAGCAAGCGTATTGGCTGGCATGGCGCGATTCGTGGGCGAGCAGACCGGGTGCGGCGAGGGCCTGTTCGGCGTCCATCCGCAGCAGGACGACGTTGCCGATGGTCAGGGCCGGCGCCCGGGGCGCGAGCAGCCTGCCGCGGAAGCCCTCGGCGAGCAGCAGACCCTCCGGCCCGGAGCGGACCCGGGCACCCCCGGCCCGGGCCACGAGCACGCCCAGGGGGGTCGACATGTTCAGCATGTTGACGACGACCCGCAACCGGACGGCCCTGCGCACCAGTCCAGGGTAGGTGGGCCCGCGGACGTTCGCCCTGTTCAGCCCGGAGGGGGCGGCGGAACCGCCGGGAGAGGCCCTCGAAGGCGCTCCCGACGGAGCCGATCTGTCGTCAAAGCGCACTGTGTTGGGTGCACCAGGCAAATGCTCCGCTACAGTTGGCGCCGGTCGAACGGTTCGATAGCAATTCCTCACTCGTGAGGCGCCTGTTGGACTTATCGCATCGGGTCCTAGTGGCACGGCGAGTGGGAGACCCGGTCCGGGTGCCGTACGCGGGCTGAGTAGATCGTGAGCAACAGGAGCAGGAATGGCTCAGGGAACCGTCAAGTGGTTCAACGCTGAAAAGGGCTACGGATTCATCACCGTCGACGGTGAGGGTCCGGACGTCTTCGTCCACTGGTCGGCCATCCAGGCCGACGGCTACAAGTCCCTCGAAGAAGGCCAGCGGGTCGAGTTCGAGGTCGGGCAGGGTCAGAAGGGCCCGCAGGCGGAGACCGTCCGCCCCGTCTGATCGGCTGCCGCCGAGACCACACGATGCCGTCCCCCTCGCGGGGGGCGGCATCGTTACGTTTGCGTGTCGCCGGCCCCGCTCGGGCCCCGGGGTGGGTGGCTGTGCCCGTTAGGCTGAGGCCCGTGCCCGCCCTTCGCAGCCGTACCCGCCTCGCCCTGCAGGCCGGCCGCCTGGTCGGCGCGTTGTCCCGCAGACTCGGCCGCGGCTCCGGGGTCGTCGTCCGGGGCCGGGTGGTGCTGGCGATCGACCCGAACGCGATCGCGGAACTGGCCGCCGGACGCCGCTCGATCGTCGTCACCGGCACCAACGGCAAGTCGACCACCACCAGGCTGGTCAGCGCCGCCCTCGGCGGCGACGTCGCCACCAACGCCACCGGCGCCAACATGGCCCCCGGCGTGGTCACCGCGCTGGACGACTCGGCCAGCCCGCTGGCGGTGCTCGAGACCGACGAGCTGCACGTGCCCGCGGTGCTGCGGCAGGCGCATCCGCAGGTGATCATCACGCTCAACCTGACCCGGGACCAGCTCGACCGCACCCACGAGGTCAGCCGCACGGCCCAGGTCTGGGCCAAGGCCTTCGCCGAACAGCCGGGGATCGTGGTCGTGGCCAACGCCGCCGATCCGCACGTCGTCGACGCCGCGGGCTCGGGGACGCCGATCTGGGTCGACCCGGGGCTGCGCTGGACCGAGGACGCCGGGGTCTGCCCGCGCTGCGGTGCGGTGCTCACCTGGTCGACGAGCGACGGCCCGGACCCCGGCTCGACGTCTGGGTCCGGCTCGACCTGGTCGTGCGCCGGGTGCGGATTCGCGATGCCCGAGCCGGGCTACCGGCTCACCCCGCGCGGTGTGCTGCTGCCCGACGGCCGCGAACTCGCCCTGGATCTGGCCCTGCCCGGCGAGGTGAACCGGGGCAACGCCCTGTTCGCGCTCGCCGCGGTGACCGCCCTCGGTGAGGACGCCGACGCCGCGCTGAAGCGGATGTCGTCGGTGCAGGACGTCGACGGCCGCTACGCGGACATCGAACTCGCCGGACGCCGCGCCCCGCTGCTGCTGGCCAAGAACCCGGCCGGCTGGGCGGCCGCGCTGAGCATGATCCCGGACGACGGAGCCCTGATCGTCGGGATCAACGCCCGCACCGCCGACGGCACCGACACCTCGTGGTTGTGGGACGTGCCCTTCGAGCGCCTCGCCGGACGCACCGTCGGGGCCACCGGCGACCGCCGGCACGACCTCGCGGTGCGGTTGCACTACGCGGGCGCCGTCCCGGTGATCGACGACGACCCGGTGCGGCTGGCCCGCGCGCTGCCGGAGGGACCGCTCGCCGTCGCCGCCAACTACACGGCCTTCCGGGAACTGCGCCGGTACCTGGTCGGGGCCGTCGCCGAGCGCGAGGAGAGCGTCGTCCGATGAGCCTGGTGATCGCCCAGCTGTATCCGAACCTGCTCGGCACCTACGGCGACTCCGGCAACGGTCTGGTGCTGCGCGCCCGTGCCGTGTCGCGGGGCCTGGACGTTGAACTGCTCACCGTCGAACCCGGCCGCCCGGTGCCCGAGCAGGCCGACATCTACCTGCTCGGCGGCGGGGAGGACGCGAAGCAGACCGCCGCGGCGCAGATGCTGCGCGACGACGGGTCGTTGCCGGCGGCCGCGGCCCGCGGCGCGGTGGTGTTCGGCATCTGCGCCGGCTACCAACTGCTGGGCACGACCTTCCTGGGCGTCGGCGGCGCGGTCACCGAGGGTCTGGGCCTGCTCGACGTGACCACCGACAGGTTGGGCGAGCGCGCGGTGGGCAATGTACTGGCCCACCCGGCGCCGGCTTTCCGCGACCGGTTGGACGACCTGATCGGGTTCGAGAACCATGGTGGCGCAACAACCTTGGGTCCCGGTGCGGAGCCGCTCGGGATCATGCAGCTCGGTGTCGGCAACGGCGGTGCGTCCGGTGGCGAGGGTGCCGCGCAGGGCAACGTGTTCGGCACCTACCTGCACGGCCCGGCCCTGGCGCTGAACCCCCGGCTGGCCGATCTGCTGCTCATCGCGGTGACCGGGCCGCTGGCCCCGGTGGACGACGAGATCGTCTCGGGTCTGCGCCGGCACCGGCTGGAACACGTTCTGCCGCAGGCCGAACGCGTCGGACGGCGGCAGCGGGTGATGGCTGCCGTCGGACGCCGGCGTGCGGCGTCCGGTGCGAGCGCGACATTGAGCGGAAGCGGTCAGGCCACGCCGCACGACTGACCGTCTCGCAGCTGTCTCGCAAGTGACTGTCGCTCCGCCGACTGCGGCGCGACCGGCTCAAGGGGGTCTCGGCCCGTCAACGTTCCTGCGGGACCTACCTCGTCCCGCTCCCGATGTCGATCGGCCGTCGTTGCGACGCGCCCCCGCGTCGCAACGACGTACCGGCCCCCGCATCGGAAGCGGGACGAGGTCTGTGGTCCGGGGAGGAGGCCCGGGTCAGCTTCCCCCGAAGTCCCCCGGCTGACCCTGCCCCATCAACGAGATCACCGACGCTGCGGTCGTTCGCAGCATCACCGACGCCGATCGATTACTCGATCTCGGCGGCTCCGGCGTCCCCCAGCCGGTCCCCGAAGCTGTCGGCCGCGCGTCGGCGTCCCGTCGATTCCCACAACCAAGACGATATCCGCCGTCGGCGGGTCCCCCTAGGGTCCTAGGACCCAATCGCAGGCCCAATTCCTGGGCCAAGGGCCCTGTGTAAGGAATAATTGTTCCAATCATCTATTCCAATCAGTCAGCCAAAACATGCTCCGGAATCGGGCTACCGGATATGCCGGTTGAAACAATTGTTCCGATCGGACGGCCGGTCTGTGCAGGTTCAGGAACCGACCGCGGGGGCGACCACCTTGATGTCCGACCCGTAGCCGGAGTAGTTGACGGTGCTGTCGATCGCCTGGCCCGCGAAGGTGCCCTTCTGGGTGATCTTGATCGGCCGGTCGTCCTTGTCCAGGAAGACCTGCACGTCGATCGGGTCGGTGCCGGTGCTCGGCACGGCGCTGGCGAGGTCACCCATCAGTGAGGCGAGCGCACTGGTCGGCATCTTGCCGGTGTACTTGGTGGTCTCGACGCCGTCGACGGTCTCCTTGCCGGCGTTGGTGAAGTCGCCGGCCTGGTCGAAGAGCTTGATCGAGGTGCTCGGGTCGAGCGACCCCTTCATCGCGTCCAGCTGCGTGGCGATCGCCTTGATCACGGGGTTGCTGCTCGACGCCTCGACCAGCGTCCACTTCGGCATCTGCAACGGCTCGGACTTGATGTAGACCTTGGACGCGTTGTCGATGGAGATCATCTGCATGGCCGAGGCGCCGGAGATCGTGACGCTCGCGGACACCTTGTCGCCGGAGTAGACCGCTTCGGACTCGGTCGTGGTCTCGACGGAGCCGCTGGTACTGGTGGTCGTGTACTTCACCGTGCCGGCCTTCTGGGTGGCGGCGAGCATACGGGCGGCGAGGTCGGCGCCGTCCATGTTCGCCGGGGCCTCGGCGGCCGAGGACTGGGTCGCGGCGGTGGAACTGCTGGTGGTCGTCGTTCCCGAGTCGGAGGAACAACCGGCCACGAGGACGGTGGCGCCGAGCATGACGGCGGCGGGCAGAATGCTGTATCTGGATCGGATCATTGGCCGAACCTAGGGAAGCCGCGGCCCGGGTGCCAAACTCATCGTCGATACGGTGCGTCGCGGCGACTGCGGAGCGTAATCACTTCTCCGCATAACTGTGCACGGCCCGGGCCTGCAAGGGAATGTCCACCCCGACGTCGCCGAGCACCAGCCGGGTGGCGTCGGCCGCGGCGTCGGCCAGTGCGGTCAGTGCGGCGTCCACCTCGTCGGTCCCGGTCTCGATCATCACCTCGTCGTGCTGGAAGAAGACCAGCTGTGCCGGCACGTCCTCGGTGCCGGCCGGAAGATCCATCAACCGCAGTCGCAGGCCCGCGATCAGCGCGGCGGCCCAGTCGGCGGCCGAGGCCTGGATGACGAAGTTGCGGGTGAACCGGCCCCGCGAGCGGGCCCGGCTGCGGGCCGTGGCGTCGTCCACCGAGTTCAGTTCGGCCGACCACTGCGCGCCGGCCGGCGGGCAGGCCCGGCCGAGCACCGAGTACACGTCGAGACCGTCCTCGCCGCGGCGGGCGGCGTCCTCGAGCATCGCCAGGGCCACCGGGAAACGGCGGCGCAGTGCGGCCAGCCCGGTCGATCCGGTACCGCCTCCGTACATCGCCGAGATCATCGCCAGCTTGGCCTCGGCCCGGGCACCGGCTGCGCCGAGGGCCTGTTCGGCGAGGTCGGTGTAGAGGTCACCGGCCCGGGTGGCGGCGATCATGCCCCGGTCGCGGGAGAGAGCGGCCAGCACCCGCGGTTCGAGCTGTCCGGCGTCGGCGACGATCAGTGCCCGTCCCGGTGGGGCGACCACCGCGCCGCGCATCGCCTTCGGTATCTGCAGGGCCCCGCCGCCGCGGGTCGCCCAGCGTCCGGAGATCACCCCGGCCGGTACGTACTCGGGGTGGAACCGGCCCTCGCGCACCCAGGTGTCGGCCCAGGCCCAGCCGTGCGCCGTCCACAGCCTGGCGAGCTCCTTGTAGTGCCGGGCCAACGGCACGGCCGGGTGGTCGTGCCGGGCCAGTTCCCACCGCGAGGTCGAGTGCACCGGCAGCCCGGCGCGACGCAGGCTGCGCAACAGGTCCTGCGGGGAATCGGGGTTGACCGCCGGGTCGTCGAGGGCGTCGGCGAGCTCGCCGGCCAGCTGCTGCAACTTCGCCGGACGCCCCGAGCGAGGCCGGGGACCGAGCAGTTCGGTGAGCAGCCGGTCGTGCTCGCCGAGGTGCCAGGGCATGCCCGCCCGGCTCATCTCGACAGCGGCCAGGGCGCCCGCCGATTCGGCGGCGACCAGTACCGGGAAGCCTGGAAACCGTTCTGCCGCAAGGCGAATCCGCTCACGTTGGTGCTGCGCCGACGGTGCCGGAGCGGGTGTTCGTTCCTCGGCTCCGGTCAGGCCGAACAGGCCGGGCTGCTCGGCCTGTTCGGGTTCGTGGCCCAGTTCGTGGGTCGCCGCGGCGAACTCGTCCCAACGACCCTCGGCGCCGAGCAGCAGGGCCTCGGTGCGGTACAGGTCGTGGGCCCGGCGCACCCGCACCCCGTGCTCCAGCAACGCCCGGTACACCGGTTCGGTGTGCTCCCAGACCCAGCGCGGTGCGGTGCTGCGCTCCAGTGCGGCGACCCGGTCGAGCTCGGCAGCACTCGGGGACGGCGGCACGAACAGGTCCTCCGGGGGTGCCGGCGCCGGATCGGTTCTGGTCACGCCTTGTCGCCGGCCCCGTCGCCGGCCAGGGTCTCGAGCATCAGGGTGACCAGGTGATCCACCCCGGCGGGGGTGCGCACCATGCCGATCAGTTGCGAGTCGGCCAGCAGCTGGGCCAGGCCGTGCGTCGACGCCCAGAGCACCCGCGTCGCGTCGACCACGCTCTCGGCCGGCAGTTCACCGCGCTCGGCGAGCACCCCGATCTCGTGCTGCAGGTGACCGATGGCCTTCCCCGCGGCCGACTTCAGGTCGGGAGCCTGGGCGCGATCGGTGGTGACGCCGGAGAACATCAGCCGCAGGTAGACCGGCCGGGCGACGGCCACGTCGATGTAGGCGCGCAGTCCGGCGCTGATCCGGCGTCGTGGGTCCTCGCCGGCCCGGGCCACGGCGGTGGCGACCGCCTCCTCCAGGGCCTCGAAGGCGTGCAGGGCGAGCGCGTCGATCAGGCTCTGCTTGTCGGGGAAGTGGCGATAGATCGCGGTGTGGCTGACCCCGATCCGTTTCGCCAGCCGGTTGAAGTTGAGCGGGATCGCCTCGCTCTCGGCGACGTCCTCGAGGGCCGCCTCGAGAACGACCCGGCGCAGGTCACCGTGGTGGTACGGCTTCGGCACGGTGCTGCCCTCCCGGAGGCGTCGGATCGAGCGCGACGAGGATCGCCAATGTTTCAAGGCGACACAATGTTTCATTATGTTCTGTCGTGGATCTGCGCGCGCAACCACTGTCATCGCTCGTGAGACGCACGTGAGAACGGAACGAGGTTGCCACGTCCGAGCACGACCGACCGAACCCTGACAGTCGCTCCGCCGGGGAAGCCGGGAGAACCCGCGAACCGCACGGGAACGTCCCGCCGGCTGCCGGATCGCAGGAGAGCGAATCGCAGGAGGCCGAACCGCGAGGTGCCGGCCGGCGCCGGTTCTGCGGACGGCGAACCGACCGCGGCGCCGAGGTGGCCGGGGAGATCCGCCGGGCCGGGCGCTCGGCCACCTACGTGCGATGCGACGTCCGTGACGAGGCCCGGGTGAAGGCCTTCGTGCACGGCGTCGTGCAGCGCGAGCAAGCACGCGTTGCTCGGTCTGGTGCAGGCGGCGGCGCTGGAGTACGGAACGTCCGGGGTGCGGGTGAACGCGGTGCTGCCCGGCACGGTGAACACCGAACTGGCCCGCAGACAGTCGGGGGCCGAGGCGTTGCCCGAAGCCGCCTGGGACGTCGCCACCGGCCGCTGGGCCCGCACCCAAGTGCCCGGGGTGCAGCGGGTGGCCGAACCCGAGGAGATCGCGGCGTTCGCGGTGGACGTCGCCTCCGACCGTTGCGCCTCTCTGACCGGCGCGGCGCTGCCGATCGACGGTGGAACGTCGGCCTCACTGCCCTGACCGGTGCGGCTGGTGTGGTGGGGGTGGCGGACGTCCCGTGGCGGCTTGCACTCGATAGGGCAGAGTGCTAATCATGGATTTAGCACTCTCGGCTTGAGAGTGACAGCAATCGTCGGTCGAACGACGAGGGTCGTGCACACGCGGGACAGGACCGCGGGTCGCGGCCCGTCCGTCGCGGGCGTCGTCCGATCACTTCACCCACCCATGCGGAGGGATCACACACCCGATGGCAAAGATCATCGCGTTCGACGAGGAGGCCCGGCGCGGCCTCGAGCGGGGAATGAACACCCTCGCCGACGCCGTCAAGGTCACCCTCGGCCCCAAGGGCCGCAACGTCGTGCTGGAGAAGAAGTGGGGCGCCCCCACGATCACCAAC
>DAIOVT010000075.1:0-11496 GCA_036758885.1 Kineosporiaceae bacterium | reverse complement strand
GCAGCCGAACTCGCGCAACGCGTCGGCCTGCTCCTGGGTCTCCACCCCCTCGGCGGTGACCGACAGGCCGTGCGCCTGGGCGAGGGTGACGATCGCCGCGACCACCGCGTCGGCCCGCCGGCTGGTGCCCAGCCGCCGGACGAAACTCTGGTCGATCTTGAGGAAGTCCAGCGGGAACCGGTCGAGGTAGGACAACGCCGAGTAGCCGGTGCCGAAGTCGTCCAGGCCGATGTCCACCCCGAGGTCGTACAGCCGCAGCACCTCGTGGCTGCGCCGTCCGCTGGCCTCGAGCAGACTCGACTCGGTGAGCTCGACCAGCACCCGGTCGGCGGCGATGCCGGTGCGGGCCAGCACGGCGTTCAGCCGGCTCCGGTAGGCCTTGTCGTCGAGGGTGCAGGCCGAGACGTTGACCGCGATCTTCAGGTCGGCGGGGACCCCGGGCCGGGTCAGGTACTCGACGGCCATCTCGAGCACCCGGCCGTCGATCTGGGTGATCAGCCGGGTCTCCTCGGCCACCGGGATGAACTCGTCCGGCGGGATCAGCCGGCCGTCGCTGCCGCGCAGCCTGGCCAGTGCCTCGAGCGCGATCCGGTCACCGGTCTTCAGGTCGACCACCGGCTGCAGGTGCAGGATCAGCGAGTCCTCGGCCAGCATCCGGCGCAGCTCGTGCTCGATCACGATGCGCTGGTCGGCGACGGCGCGCAGCTCGTCGTCGAACAGGGCCCAGTTCGCCCGGCCGCCGTCCTTGGCCCGGTAGAGGGCCAGGTCGGCCTCCCGGTAGAGGTCGACGTCCGACCGGCCCGTGTCGTCGCCCCGGACCACCCCGATGCTGGTGGTCACCACCAGCATCTCGCCGGTGGGCAGCTGGTACGGGTCGGCCAGCCGCTCGCACAGCGTGGCGGCGAGCTGCAGCAGTTCGTCCTGGCTCTGCGCCGGGGAGACGATGATCGCGAACTCGTCGCCGCCCAGCCGGCTGATCATCGAACCGGACGGCGCCTCCTCGACCAGCCTCCGGGCGACGGCGACCAGCAGGGCGTCACCGGCGACGTGCCCGAGCGAGTCGTTGACCAGCTTGAACCGGTCGAGGTCGAGCAGCATCAGCCCGACCGGGTGGTCCTGGGCGGCCACCGCCTCGCGCAGGTTGCGTTCGAAGAGGGCCCGGTTGCCCAGGCCGGTCACCGGGTCGGTGTGGGCCAGCCGGGCGAGCTCGCGCTCGCCGATCAGCCGCTCGGTCATGTCGACCACGTGCAGCATCACGGTGCTGCTGCCGCCGGCGTCCCCGCCGGCGACCGAACCGTGCACCCAGACCGGCACCTCCTGCCCGAAGGCCGTGCGCAGGTGGCACTCCATGGTCGGCTGCGGACCCTTGAGCAGGTCACGGGTGAACTGGGTGATCCGGGACCGGTCCGACTCCTGCACGAAGTCCAGCGGGTTGGCGTCGTAGGGCGCCAGGCCCAGCAACTCCCACAACGCCCGGTTCACCTGCGGCGCCCGGCCCACGCCGTCCGGTCCGACGTCGTAGACCACCATGCCGATCGGGGCCTCGTCGAAGGCCACCCGGAACTGCTCCCGGCTGCGGCTCAGGGCCAGCCGCCGCTCGGCGTCGTTCGAGACGTCCAGGGTGGCGCCGATCAGCCCGACCACGCGACCCTCGTCGTCGGTGATCGGATCGGTCCAGGTGCGCAGGGTGCGGGTGCGCCCGTCCGGCGGCGTGGTGCGGAACTCGAACTCCCACCCGGTGCCCGCCGCGATCGCCTCGCGTTCGATCTCGGCGATCGGCTCGCGGTCGTCGGGGTGCAGCCATGACTGCCACTCCTCGAGCGAGACCTGGACGCCGCCCTCGACACCGACGAGTGCGAACATCTCGGGCGACCAGACGATCTGGTCGGAGTCGAGATCCCATTGCCACAGCGCGATCCCGGAGAGCCGCCGGGTCAGTCGCAGCAGCCGCTGCGCCTCCACCGGATCGGCGCCCAGGAGCGTGCCCGCGCGGAACTGACCGGCATCCCAGCCGGGTTCGACCTGGCGAGGCAGGCCGATGCGGCGCGGGGTCAGCTCCACGGACCCCGCGGTGGCTTTCTGTTGCGCCGACATGAGCCCCCTTTGCTGCCCGACGGAGGTGGCCACCCATCCATCTGTCGGTCGAACCTCGCCCCGGGGTTAGCCCTTGTGGTCAAGCCGTCAGGACCGGGACGAACCGATGGGACGAACCGATGGGACGACGAGCCGGACGAGGCGGACGAGGCGGACGACGAGCCGGTCAGGAGACGACGTGCAGCATCGCCCTGGACAGGTCGATCACCACGTCACCGCCGCGGCCCTCGGGGTCGGGCTCGGGCACGGCGGCCAGCACCTCGCCGTCCGCGATCAGGGCGAAGCGGGTGCCCGGCGGTGCGGGCCACAGCAGCGAGACCAGGGGACGGCGCTCGGCGTTCGCGAACGACTTCCGGCCGGCCTTGGCACTGACCCGCTCGGCGATCCCGTCGATGCCGAAGGTCAGCGTCGTCGCTGCCACCCGGGGGCGGCCGTCGGCGTCGGCGGTCAGCAACATGGGCGTCGTGCCGAGACCCTCGGCGACGGCCAGCAGCTCGGGCAACTCGACGAGCTTGGTCACGCATTCACCCTATGCCGGTGCAGGATGGGAGGCATGAGCGATCCCACCAGCCTGAACCGGTCCGAGTCCGGCGAGAGCCCCGACGCAGCGCCGTCCGCCCAGCCGTCGCCGCAGGCCGAGAAGAGCGAGCAGGCCGAGAAGGGCAGCGACCGCATCGTGGTGGTCACCCCCGACGGCATGGCGATCGGAGGACGTCACGAGGGCGGCGAGACCAGCCCGGCCGAGCTGATCGAGGAGCCGGCCAAGGTGATGCGGATCGGCAGCATGATCAAACAGTTGCTCGAGGAGGTTCGCTCGGCACCGCTCGACGAGGCCGGCCGCAGCCGTCTCGCCGAGATCCACGAGCGGTCGATCTCCGAGCTCAAGCAGGGCCTCTCGCCCGAGCTGGTCGATGAGTTGCAGCGGATCACGCTGCCGTTCCAGGAGGGCGCCACCCCCTCGGACGCCGAACTGCGCATCGCGCAGGCTCAGTTGGTGGGCTGGCTGGAGGGACTCTTCCACGGCATCCAGACCGCGCTGGTCGCCCAGCAGATGGCGGCCCGTGCTCAGCTCGAGCAGATGCGCCGGGCACTGCCCGGCGGCATGCCGATGCCGGACGCCGACGGCGGTCCGGGTGTCGCCATGCCGGGACAGGGCGAAAGGTCCACTGGCCAGTATCTTTGAGGTCGCACCCGACCAACCACTGACACCTCTCCTTGCCAGGGCGTTCACGCGGCGTCCAGCGGCCGTTCGGTGCGAAGTAATCGACACCGACAGGCCGTGGCGGGGTGATTACTCACCGCCATAGAGTGAGTGAGTCCAACCGGTCGGGGTCTCGCCGGACGTGGCAATCGTGGCGAAACGTACGTGTCTGCCGGACGGGACAAGCATGGGAAACCTACGGTGAACGCATGGACGCGAATGGGGTTGATCCCCGCTCGGGGGCTCGACGCGACCGCATTCTGCTTCGCGACGGGCCCAGCGAGTCGTCCTGCAACGAGCTCCCCGGAGCCAATGGGTCGGACTCGAGCGATCTCGGGTCCGATTTTGATGAGTTCGACGAGTTCGAGAAGTTCGACGAGTCCGACGAGTCCGACCTCGACCCGTGGCCGCGGCGTCCGATCGCCAAGGCCACCCCGGGCCGCCGAGTCGGGCGGCTGATGTCGCGCCCCGAGCGGATCCGTCCGTCGCAGGGGGCGCCGGGTGCCGAGCACCCGATTCCTTCCGGAGACGATCTTCCGCCGCATCACGCTGCGCCCGACGCCGGGCCGACGGCCGCGCCCGAACCCGCGCCCGGATCTGCGGCCACCCCACCGGCACCCGAAGTGAGGCCGGCGCCGGCCGCGCCGGCGTATCAGCCGCTACGGCGTGAGGCGATCCTGCGAGCCGACGCCCAGACCCGCAGCACCGAGTCCCCCAGGAGCGAGTCCCCCAGGAGCGAGTCCCCCAGGAGCGAGTCCCCCAGGAGCGCGACCCCCAGGAGCGCGACCCGCGCCGACGAGGCGAGCGCCCCCAAGCACGCCGTGACCCCGGCCGACTCGGTGCCGGACACCAGGAGCAACGCCCGGCCCGAGCTCGAGCGCCCGGCGGCCGAACGCCATGCCGGTGAGCAGCCGCGCGATCAACGTTCGAGTGACAAACCCCCCGCACGGATCAAGAGCGGTGCCCGCCCGCCGACCGGGACAGCCATGGACCGGATCGCCGCCGACCCTGCGAAGAAGCTCTCGGACAGTGACCGCGTGGTCAAGCTGTCCGCGCGCGCCCAGGGCCCCGCGGTGCCGCGGCCCGCCGCGCAACGTCTGGACGACGAGGGCCTGGTCGAACAGGCGCGGGCGGTGCGCACCCGGCGCGCCGAGGATCGGCGCAGCGGACGGCGCCGCAAGGTGCTGTTGAGCCTGATCGGCACCGCGGTCACCGCCGGGCTGGTCTGGGCACTGATCGCGCACGGCAACCTGGCCGAACTGAACGACACCCGGCCCACCCCGGTGGCCGCCGCCTCACCGGAGCCCTCCGCCGCGGCGTCCAGTACCCCCACGCCCTCGGCGACGCCGACCCCGACGCCCACGGCGAAGCCGAAGGCGATCACCATGTACGGCACCCCGCGCTCGGGGTTGCCCTGGCACAGCGGCTTCTGGGCCGGTGGCACCATGTCCGGCTCGCGGGTGAACGCGGCCGGCACCTGGCGCGGCCGCCCGATGGACTTCGCCACCGTCTACCCGGCCTACGCCGACTGGGGCGAGATCTACGACAGCGACTGGGCGGTCACCAACTACGCCGGTTTCAAGGGACGCCTCTCCTACGGCCTGCCGCTGCTGCCCAAGAACCGCAAGGGCAAGTGGGAGGACGTCACCTCAGGCAAGTACGACTACGTCTTCCGGCACATCGCCCAGGTGCTGGTGCAGACCGACCACGGCGACGCCGCGATCCGCATGGGCGTGGAGGCCAACGGCTACTGGTTCCCCTGGGCGGTCACCGCCGAGAACGCCGACGAGTTCAAGGCCGCCTACAAGCGGATCCGCACCGTGATGCGCAAGGTCTCGCCCGACTTCACCTTCTGGCTGGACCTGAACTTCGGCACCTCGGTGGGTGGGTCCAACGACCGGATGGCCCCGCTGACCGTGCTCTACCCCGGTGACGACGTCGTCGACGGCATCTCGATGGACCACTACAACCGCTCTCGCCTGCCGGCCACGGACGACGTCTCCTGGGCGCTGGCCCTGTCGCCGACCTGGGCGGCCGGCCTGCAGGACGCCGTCGACTTCGCCCGCGCGCACAACAAGGGCTTCGCGGTGCCGGAGTGGGGTCTGGACGCCAAGCTCGGACCGGGCGACAGCCCGTTCTTCATGCAGAAGATGCACGAGTTCTTCACCGAGAACGCCGACGTGCTGGTCTACGAGAACTACTTCAGCGAACCGGACACGTACATCCAGTCCTCGCTGTTCAGCCCCGACCAGAACCCGAAGGCCTCGGCGATGTACCGCAAGCTCTGGGGCAAGTAGCTCGGCCCGAGCGACCCTTCCCGAACCACGAAAGGTCCGGCGCGATCACCCGAGACGGGTGAGCGCGCCGGACCTTCGAGGTGCTCGGCCCGGGAGCGGCTCAGCGGCGCTGAGCGGCTTCCTGGATCTCGTCGGTGCTCAGCGTCCCGGTCGGCGCATCGATCTCGTCGACGGTCTCGCTCTCGCTGATGCTGTCCTCGGCGAAGTCGGCCGCAGTGGGCGGGTCGGCGTCCAGGGCGTCGTTGTCGGCGGCCCAGACCGGCGTCTCGGCGGCGGGCGACGGCGCGGTGACGTCGACGTCGGCGGCCCGCAGTGCCGAACCCGCGGCGGGAAGCGGCGCCGAGCTGATGCCGCTGTGCGGCGGACCCGCGTCCGCCTCGGCGATGAGAACCTTCTCGAGCACACCGCGAACGGCCTCGAGCCGGCGCAGGGTGTCGGTGTGCACTCCGCTCAGGGCGGCCATCCGCTCGTCCTGCAGCGAGGTGATCTCGTTGGTGCGCTGGTCGGCGTCCGACAGCACCCGGGACGCACGGGCCTCGGCGTCCTGGATCGTCGCCTGCGAGGAGGCAGAGGCGTTCGCCAGCAGCGACTCGGCCTCCGCCTTGGCCGCGGCGGCCTCCTTCTCGGCGCGCTCACGGGCGGCCGAGATGATGCCCTCGGCGGCGGAGCGGGCGGCCTCGAGCACCTTGGCGGACTGCTCGCGCGCGCCCTCCAGAGCGGTCTCCGCCTCCTGGGCGGCGCGGGCCCGCTTCTGGTCGGCCTCCTCATCGGCCAGGCGCAGGATCTGCGACAGCCGTTCGCTGACCTCTTCGTGCTGGGGCTTGTGCGCCGCGGAGTTCTCGCTCCGAACGCGGGCCACCTCGTCACGGGCCTGCGCGAGGTCACGGGCGTGATCCTCTACCTGGATCCGCCACGACTCAACTTCGTCCCGGGCGGCGCTGAGTTCTACACGCATCCGGCCGATGTAGTCCTCAACCTGGCGCTTGTTGAACCCTCGGACCGTGGTATCGAAGAGATTGTCGATGGCGGAGTCGCCAGTGGCCGGGCTCACTTGGTCCTGAGTCACTCTCGACGTCCTTCCATGCAGCGACGAACTAACGGGGGAACCTCCCACCGACCTGTCGGCGGGTGCCGACCTGCCTCCGGAAGACCACCGTGGTCGTCAACCACCGATGATTAACCGGGTACAACTATGCCCCTCCTGCGCACCCAATGTGGACTCGGCTTCTGAGAAGCGGACTTGAGTACCCAGGGGTACCAGCTTGCCAGGTACCGACCGCAGCTCAACGCCCTCACTGTGCGTCTAAGGGTCATCGGCTGATCGCACACGACACGCCGCTGAAAGCGACATCATTCGGCGTGTCGTAAGTGAGGACCGCAGCAGACCACGTCACAACACAATTGGTCGGGCAGTGCCCGACGGAGAGCGACGCATCCACCGAACTCACGATTCTTGTCACCGAACGAAAGTGAACATTCACGATCAGTGGTCACTCTCGCTACTATGAGCACCCCTGCCAATACTCTCAGCACACACCGTTGGTGAGCGCCGAGGACGGCGGGACAGCCGGACGGTAACGATCCGGCCGGAGTGGTGGCGGTGTTGGAGGTTCGGCGTGCGGTCCCTGCGAGTGGTCCTGGTCCCTGCCCGCCCCGAGAGCAGCCGTGCGCTGCAGCGCCTGAGCCGCCTGACCGCCAACGCCTGGCGAGCCGCCGGGGCCGACGTCGTAGTCCACGATCACCGGCAGCGCGACCGCAAGGCGCTGCGCCGGGCCGCCGGCGAGTGCGGTCTGGTACATGTCATCGACCCCTACGACGTCACCCTGCTGCCCTCGCTGGACTCGGCCTCGGTGACCGTGCAGTGCCACGACCTCACCGACCTGCTCGCAGATCTGGGCATGCGCCGCGACGCCGGCCACCGCCCCCGGCTGGGCCGCGCCCGCCGGGCCCGCACCGTGGTCGAGACCCTGGCCCGGGTCGATCGCGTGGTCGCGACCAGTGAGTTCGTCCGCGGCCAGCTCGAGGAGATCACCAAGCGCGACGCCGACGTGCTCTACCCGCCGATCGATCCGGCGCTCACCCTGGGCCCCTCCCGCGAGGGCTGGCAGCCACCGACCTGGCCGTTCCTTCTGGTGGTCAGCGACAGCCGGCCGCAGGACCGTCGCGAACTGGCCTTCACCGCCTGGGCGAGCCTGCGGCGCACCCGCGGCCTGGACGGCGCGTCCCTGATCGTGGTCGGTGCCGAGCCCACCGCCGTCGAGGAAGAGATCGCCACCCGCTCCGGCGGCCACGTGATGCACCTGGCCTCGGTCAACGACGCGGCCCTCGCCGCGCTGTACGGGCGCTGCCAGGCGCTGCTCAGCCTGGGGGCGCCGTCCGGATTCGTCTGGCCGATCGTCGAGGCCCATCAGGCCGGCCGCCCGGTGCTGGCCACCGACCACCCGGTGTTCGTCGAGACCGGCCAGTCGGGCTGTGTCTACCTGCCCGCCGAGGGCATCACCCAGTTCGACCAGCGCACCTGGACCTCGATCGCCGAGGACCTCACCGCCAGGGTGGTCAGCGAACGCGGCACCGCGAACGCCGAGCGCTTCGGCTGGCGGCGTTTCGTCGAGCGGCTGCCGGCGCTGGCCGGGCCGCCGCGGTTCACAGGCAGCACCCTCTCCGCCTCGGCCTCCGCCTCCATGGCGGACTCGAACCCCGGCCCGCGTATGGAGGAAGTCGTTCTGCCCCAAGAGATCTCGCTGCGCGACATGACGCACGGACCGACCCCGCTGCCGGTCCCGCTCGCACCCCTGCCGGCGGGTCAACCGACTGCCCGGCCGATCACTCCTCCGGCGCCCCCTTCGACGACAACTCCCGCGACGACTCACCCGGCTCCCGGGTCCCCGGCCCAACCGGGCACCCAACACACGGCACGTCTGGCCGAGCCGACGGAACTCACTCGGGCATAATGACCGCGAACCGATGACCGGCATCGCTGCCGGCCTCGAGCGGCACCATCGCCCCGCCCTCCGCTCCACCCTGCGTGCCGCACCGATCTCACCTGCCGCACATGGGGTTTGCTGCGGCATCACGTAGCCAGGGAGTTCCCATGATCCGCCGCCAGACCAAGGGCGAAACGGTCAAGGTCACCTTCGTCCTACCCGCCGACGAGGCCCAAAAGGTCTCGGTGGTAGGCGATTTCAACGACTGGACGCCGGGCCGGCACAGTCTGATCAAGCGTTCCAACGGCACCCGCAGCGTCTCGGTCGACCTGGCCGAGGGCTCGACCCACCGGTTCCGCTACCTCGCCGAGGGCGGTCGCTGGTTCGACGACCCGGACGCCGATCTGCACACCCACGAGGGTGGCCTGCTGCGCGCCTGAGCCGCGCGGCAGGACCGGTTCAGCCGCGCCGCTTCCAGGTCTGCGTCTCGATGATCACCGAGGCGTTCTCCGGACCGGAGGAGCCCGGCCGGATCCGCAACGCGGGCTGCACACATCCGTAGCTCGACTGCCAGCCGGCGGCACCGCTGACCGGCTGGTTCTGCAGCGTGGCGACCGCCTCGTCGACGAAGCTCGACTCGACCACGGCATCGGGATCGGTGGCGATCCAGCGGATGTAGAACCGGGTCGCCTTGCACTCGTCGTAGCTCGCGGTGCGCACCGCGAGCCGGCCGACCGGGGTGAAGTAGCGGCTCTCCTCGAGTTCCACCCGGCTCACCGCGGAGGCGCTCAGCCGGTAGCCGGGCACCGAGGTCGGGAACCGCAGCGGTTCGTCCGAGGACGCCGACGCCTGCAGCGTGTAGGTCAGCGGCGGCCAGCTACCGGCCCGGGTGGGCCGGTCGGCCAGCTCGCTGATCCGGAACGGCGCGGGGGCGGCGCTCTGCACCGCGGCCGAGCGGTTCTCCCGCGCCGAGGCCTTCTGCTCGGCGTCGCGACCACCGGGATCGGCCGTCGCCCGGGGCCTGGAGTCGGCGGTCGACCCGTTCGACCCACCTGCCGAGCTGTCCGTCGCCCCGGCCTTCGACCCGGCGATCGACCCGGTGCCGGACGAGGCAGTCGCCTCGTCGGTCGCGGTGGACCCGGAGATCGCCGAGTCGTCGCCACCTGCGGAGCCGCCCTCGGCGTTCAGCGGCACCGGCGACTCGGTCAGCGCCGGCGGCGAGTCGACGATCCGGGACGGCGCCCCACTCGCGGTGGTGACCGGTTCCCGGGTGTCGGCCGAGTCCGGACGCTGCAGCAGCGCCACGGCCGAGCCGAGCCCGGCGGAGGCGACCAGCGCCGACACCATCACCAGCGGCGTCCGGGAGCGGCGCCGGTGCGCGGCGCCGGCGGCTCGGTGCCGCGATCGCCGGCTCGGGGCGTCGTCCTGCCCGAGCCGTTGCTCGAGGTCTGCCACCGGCCGGTCGGGCACGGTGTAGACCGAGATCTCCTCGGCGTCGGAGTCCCGTTCGGGCTGCGGGTCGTTCACATCGGTCAGGGCCACGGCAGCGATTCTGCATCACCAGGAGTAGTCAGTTGATTACTCCTTGCGCACTGGTTCCGCGTGTCGCAGACGTCTCACCAGTCACACGCGCAACAGACGGGGAGCAATCGGACGGCGCCCGACCGATCTGCCGACTCGAGGTCCGGCGATCTGCCGATCCGAATTCGCGCCGGACGGACGACTACGGTCAGCCGGCGGGGACGGCCTCTTGTCAGCCGGCGGCGACAGCCTCTTCGATGACCTGGGCGACGCCGTCCTCGGTGACCGAGGCGGTGGCCTCGTCGGCGGCGGCGTGCACCCGCGGATCGGCCTGGCCCATGGCGAAGGAGCGGTGCGCCCAGTCGAACATCTCGAGGTTGTTGAAGCCGTCCCCGACCGCGATCGTGCGGTCGGCGTCGACCTCCAGCCGGCCCCGGACCACTTCCAGCGCACTGGCTTTGCTGACGCCGTCGGGCGCCAGGTCGAGCCACGCCGTCCAACCGACCGAGTAGCTCACGCCGTGCAGACCGCTGGCCGCGACCAGGGCCTCGAACTCGGCGCCGGTGTGCACCAGGCTGCGCACCGCGACCCGGGTGGCGGGCACGTGCAGCAACTCCTCGAAGGGCACCTGCACGATGCCCTCCTCGGCCTGTTCACCGGCGAAGAAGTCGCCGGAGATCAGCCGGGTGCGCATCACATCGGCGCCCTCGACGAAGTAGATCGCCCCGGGCAGGTGCTCACGCAGCAGCAGCAGCGCCTGGGCCGGGTCGAAGGTGCGCACGTCGCGGAGCTCGAACCCCGGCTCCAGCGAAGGGTCCAGGCGCATGGTGACCGCGCCGTTGCTGGAGACCGCCCAGCCGGTGCTCAGGTCGAGCATCTGCAGCGCCCGCCAGGTGCCCGGCGCCGATCTGCCGGTGGCCAGCACGACGTGATGACCGGCGGCCCGCGCCGACTTGATCGCTGCGGCCACCCGCGGTGAGAGCTGGTCGTCCCAGTCGACGACGGTGCCGTCGATGTCGAGCGCGAACAGCAGGGGTGAGCTCATCGCCGTCCTCAGGCTCTCAGGCCTTCGGCCGCAGCACGTCGAGACCGCCGAGGTACGGCTGCAGCGCCTTGGGCACCTGCACCGAGCCGTCGGCCTGCTGGTGGTTCTCGAGGATCGCGACGATCCAGCGGGTGGTGGCCAGGGTGCCGTTCAGCGTCGCCACCGCGCGATTTCCGCTGCCGCCGTTGGGGTCCCGTTCCCGGATGTTCAGCCGGCGGGCCTGATAGGCGGTGCAGTTCGAGGTCGAGGTGAGCTCGCGGTAGGTGCCCTGCGAGGGCACCCAGCCCTCGCAGTCGAACTTGCGCGAGGCGCTCGAGCCGAGGTCGCCGGTGGCGACATCGATGACCCGGTAAGGGATCTCGACCTTGGCCAGCATCTCCTCCTCCCAGGCCAGCAGCCGCTCGTGCTCGGCGA
>DAIOVT010000074.1:0-11525 GCA_036758885.1 Kineosporiaceae bacterium | reverse complement strand
GACCGCCCTGCGCCGCGGCCCTGCAGAGCCCAGCGCAGCACCGCCGCCACGGCCAGCAGAATCAGCAGCGGAGCCAGGTAGCGGCGCAGCCCCAGGGTGAGGTTCTCCAGCGCCGGGCTCATCCCGAGCACCCGGCCCGGCACGTAGGCGATCGCCAGCACGGTGAGCCGGGCCAGGACCGCGAACTCGAACGGCGCCAAGGACTCCGGGTCGATGGCACCGGCCGCGACCAGGGCCAGTGGCGCCCAGAGCATCGCGTCGTACCAGGGCAACGTGTACGGCGCGCAGAGCACCCAGGCGGCACAGGTCACCAACGCCACCAGAGCCACCTGATCACCCACCTGACCGCCCGTCCGACCGCCCCTCCGACCATCCGGACCGCCCGGCTGACCGCCGTCCGGGGCGAGCGACGATGCTCCGAGAAGACCCGTGCGGCGAGCCATCACGACCGCGAGCAGCGCCGCCAGCAGCAGCGACAACGGCACCAGCACCGCGCGCATCGCGCCGGAACCGAGCAGCAGCTCGACCAGGTTCACCACGGCCCGCCACGGCGAGGCGATCGAGGTGAACCCGCTGGCCGTGCCGAGTTGGTCGAACACGTGCGGGCCGGCCAGCACGAGCGCGGGCAGCAGCACCGCGAGGGCGCCGGCGACACCGGCGATACCGACCCGTAGCCGCCCTCCGGCGGTCAACGGCCGCAGTCCCCAGAGCAGCGCCAGCGCCAGCACCAGGTAGGGCACCTTGACCATGCCGGCCGCGGCGACCAGCGCCCCGGCCGCCAGACCCATTGCCGGAGTGCGCATCCGGCCCAGCACGGCAGGCAGGATCGCCGCCACGCCGAGCGCCGTCGCCAGCACGTCGACATGGGCGCCGAGCACCAACTGGCCGAGCAGCAGGGGGTTCGCCGTCCACAGCAGCGTGGCCCGGAGCCGTTGCGGCGCAGACGCATCGTCCGCCGGTGAACCCGCCCGCGAGCGCGCCAGGCGCTCGATCATCAGCGCCACAGCCACAAAACACGCGGCGCAGATCAACGACCAGGCCCAGACGGTCGTCCGCAGCGAACCTCCACCGAGAGCCGCGGCGACCGCGAAGGCGGCGTTGGCCAGCGGACCGTACACGCTCGGCGTGTTCTGCCACGGCGGCTGCACCGCGGAGGCGACCGGGTCGGTGCCGCCGTGCCAGGTTCCGGGAGCCAGCAGGTAGGGGTCGTCGCCCGCTGCGGTGATCCGGCCGTAGGCGAGGTAGGAGAGGTGGTCGGCCGACCCGATCGGCGGCACCAGGGTCAGCGCCAGGGCCGCGATCACCCCGGCCAGCAACAGGTTTCGCGGACGCACCGGCAGCCGGCCGGTGGCCGCCGCGCGCAGTCCCCGGTACAGCGCCAGCCCGCCGAGCAGGTACCCGGCCGCCGACAACGCGGTGACCAGCCATGCGGACGACGCACCGAACAGCTCGCCGAGATCCCACGGCGGCAGCGCTCTCAGCGATCCGAGACCCGGGCTGGCCGCCGAGTCACCGAGCAGACCGACCAGGGCCAGCGCGGCGATCGAGCCGATCCAGAGCGACCAGAACGTCGTTCCGCCGCGCGAACGCCTGACCGCCGCAGCAGCCGCCACCCCGGCCGGACCTCGCACCGTTCTCAGCGGGACCGCAACCGCGGCAACCGGTTCAGCAGTCGCAACGGAGCCACCCGGCGGGCCCGGCGCATCGTCAGCGCCTTGGCCACGTCGGCGTACTGCTCGGCCCGGTGCACCTGACCGCGCCAGTCCGAGCCGCTGACCCGGTGCTGCAGGTCGCAGGGCACCTCGAGCAGGGTGAACCCCGCCGTCAGCGCGTCGATGGTCAACGCGGTCTCGACACCCCAGCCCGCAGCCAACGGGCTCGCGGCGGTGAACACCTCACGGGTCAGGCAGCGCATGCCGGAGAGCGGCTGTGTCGCCTCCCACCCGGTCGCCTCGCGAATTCCGTTGCGCGCCAACGAGACCACCAGACCACGGCCGCCACCGGCGGTGGTCTGCGGCGGCAGCGTCGCGATCGTCATGTCGGCCTCGCCGGTGAGCACCGGCTCGCACAGCGGCGCGACGTTGGCGGCGGTGCTGCCCAGGTCGGCGTCCACGAACAACAGCGCCAGCTCCTCGGCGCCGGCGAACCGGTCGACCCGGGCCACGCCGCTGGTCAGTGCCGCGGCCTTGCCCCGGCGATGCGGGTGCCGCACCACGATCGCACCGGCGTCTCCGGCCCGGCGCAGGGTCATGTCCTGCGAGCCGTCGTCGACCACCACCACGAACCGGACGGCGGGAATGGCGCGCACCGCGCTGACCGTGGCGGCGACCGAGGCGTCCTCGTTGAGAGCCGGGATCACCGCGGCGACCGCGCTCGGCCGGGTCATCGCAAGGTGACCTGGCGGGAGACCACACCGGCGCGGGCGCCGCGCTCCCTGGCGGTCAACGGGGTCTGGTCGGTGAGCACGCCGGCCAGCCGCTCGGCGAACGCGGCGGCCGGCTTCTCGACGTCCTGTGCCTCGGCGTCGGCCGGCAGGTCCCAGACCGGCACGAGCAGACCCTGCGAGCGGAACGCCCCGGCGTAGCGGGTGCCCTCGCCCAGGGTGAGGGCGTCGGCGACGGAGAGCCGGGCGAAGGCGTCGAGCAACTGCTCCTCCGCGTGCGGCATCACCCAGCGCAGGTGTCGCCGGGTGCCGGTGTCGCACCAGTAGGCGGCCTCCACCTCGGTCAGCCGCACGGTCGGGATCACCGCCGAGTTGGCCTGCTCGAGCGAGGCGCGGACGTCGGCGGTGAGGTCGGTGTCAGCACCGATCCAGAAGTCGAACCCGTCGTGCACGGTGACCTCGAACGGCTGCGCCGGGTCGAGGATCTCGCTCAGCGCAGGGGTTCCGGGCGGGGCGATCCCGTCGGTGACCGGGGTGCCCGGGGCCGCGGCCAGACCGGCGAGCAGGGCGTGTGCGGCGTCCCGGCCGGCATCGCCCGAGCCGAACTGGGTCTGCAGGCCGATCAGCACCGCCCCGTCGGTGCGGTGCAGCGCCGGCCAGGCCAGCGGCAGCACCGTCGCGACGGTGATCTCGGCTCCGCCGTGCTCGGCGGTGGTGCGCACGGTCGCAGTGGCGGACGGCACAATCTCACGCAGCGCAACCCAGTCGCACTCGCCGGTGATGCCTTCGAAGGGCCTCGCGGACGGCGCCACGGCCGCCGCGCGGGCGGCCCTGCCGTGGCAGTTCTTGTACCGCTTGCCCGACCCACACGGACATGGCTCGCGTTGCCCGACCTGCGGAATGTCCTCCGGCGCAACGGATCCTGCCTGCGCACCGGTTGCCACAGGGGCGCGGCGCTTGCTGCTCATCGGGCCCTCCTGACCGAACTGGCTGACCGGGCCGCGTCGGCGACCCCCGTCGAGCGGCTCAGTCTAGGTGGCTGACCCGTGGCGGTGCCGAACCGGTGACCGCCCGGTGACCGCCCGGCCAGGCCGTTCGCAAAAGTCGTTGAGCATGCAATTATCTTGAGATGGTGAGAGCCGAGGCCGCGTGGACGGCGCCCGGGGACGACGCCGGCTTGAACGGGAGTGCCGGCACGAACACCTATCTGTCGCCGGCCGGCCCTTTCAACCGCGACACCAGATACATCACCGACCGGATCACCGCCGACGGCGAGATCGGCGCGGACGGCCTCGGCGTCCCCGGCCCGGACGGCGTCCGCCGCTGGCCGGTCGAACCCGGCCGGTACCGGCTGATCGCGGCGCGCGCCTGCCCCTGGGCCAACCGCACGATCATCGTGCGGAGACTGCTCGGGCTCGAGGACGCCATCTCCCTGGGCACCCCCGGCCCGGTGCACGACCAGCGATCCTGGACCTTCGACCTCGACCCCGGCGGACGCGACCCGGTGCTCGGCCACGAGCGACTGCAGGAGGCCTACTTCGCCCGCGACCCCGGCTACCCGCGCGGGATCACCGTGCCCGCCGTGGTCGACGTCCCGAGCGGCAAGGTGGTCACCAACAACTTTCCGCAGATCACCATCGACCTGGGCACCGAGTGGCGCTCGCTGCAGCGCCCCGGTGCCCCGGATCTCTACCCGATGGCGCTGCGCGAGGAGATCGACGAGGTGAACAAGTACGTCTACAGCGAGGTCAACAACGGCGTCTACCGGTGCGGCTTCGCCGGCACCCAGGAGGCCTACGACGCTGCGTACGAACGCCTTTGGACGGCGCTGGACTGGCTCGAGGAACGCCTGACCGTGCAGCGTTTCCTGGTCGGCGACTCGATCACCGAGGCCGACGTGCGGCTGTTCACCACCCTGGTCAGATTCGACCCGGTCTATCACGGCCACTTCAAGTGCAACCGCAACCGGCTCACCGAACTGCCCGCCCTGTGGGGGTACGCACGAGACCTGTTCCAGACCCCGGGCTTCGGCGACACCGTCGACTTCGAGCAGATCAAACGCCACTACTACGCGGTGCACCGGGACATCAACCCCAGCGGAATCGTCCCCCTGGGCCCCGACCTCACTCCCTGGGTCTCCGCACACGGACGCCAGGCGCTCGGCGGACGTCCGTTCGGCGACGGCACCGAACCCGACCCGGTACGTCCGTCGGAACGGGTCCCCGACACCCACACCCCCCTCACCCCCTCGTGATCATGCAGAACTGCACGGGCCAACCAGCAGCCACGCCCAACCGTGATCATGCAGAACCGCACGCTGCTCGGGGCGTCCCTGCGCGCTGACGCCGCCCCCATCCCAGCGTGATCATGCAGAACCGCACGCAGGCCGCGCCTTGCCCGTGCTCGGACCGACGGCCACCCCCGGCGTGATCATGCAGAACTGCTCGGCACGCTCACGCAACCTGGGACGTGGCGATGGGCTGGGTTCGCTGGACACGCCGGCATCGGGTCTGGCCCCGAGCGAATGACGTATGCGCTGATCAGGACGGTCGAGCGCAGCGAACGAGGGTGGGCGTGTTCGGCGATCTCCCCGATCCACCCGCCCCAACCGCACGAGGTCAGCACCGCCCCGTGCAGTTCTGCATGATCACGAAGGGTGCAGGGGCTGCCGTGAGCACGGCAAGGCGCGGCCTACGTGCGGTTCTGCATGATCACGCTGGGGGTGGGGGTCGATCTGAGCACGGGTCGGGGCGCGGCCTGCGTGCGGTTCTGCATGATCACGGTCAGGTGCGGAGCAGGTGGTCGGGCAGTTCGGCGGCGTCGAGCCGGGCCACGAGTTGCTCGTCGAGCGGCACGCCGTCCTCGGCGATCGCCTCGAGAACGGCTCCGAGCACCGGGGCACGCCGGGCGATCCGGGGTTCGGCCCGGGGCACCTCGAGGCGCAGTGCGTCGATGATCGCCTCGCGCATCACCGGGGTGGCGCCGACCGAGCCGCCGATCACCACGGGTACCGGTTCGGCCTCGGTGAACCCCGTCCGGCCGGCGACTACGCGCACGTAGCCGGCCAGGGCGCGGGCCTGGTCGGCGACGATCCCGCGGGCCACGGCGTCCCCCTCGGCGGCGACGGCGAGCACGACCCGGGCGGCGTGGGCATGCCGGACCGGCACGTCGGGTGAGCGCCGGCTGGTCTGATGCAGCAGTTCCGCGACGTCGGGCAGCTGGTGCACGGCGGGCAGCACCCCGGAGAGCTTCGTCGCCGGGGCGAGACCGAGTTCGGCCCGCACCACCGCGTGCATCGCCGCTCGGCCCAGGTCACCGCCACCGGCCGGGTGCGTGATCCACATCGACGGGCTCCATTCCGCACCCGCCGGGCCCCGGCCGACCACGGCACCCCCGGTGCCGACCGAGATCGCCACCCCGACGCCGCTGCGCAGGCTGTCGCCGGCCCCGGCGCGGAGCAGCGCGAACCCGTCGTTGCGGATCGAGCAGCCGGTCAGCGCCGGCATCCGGGTGGCGATCTCGGATCGCCAGTAGGCGACGTCCTCGAGCCAGTCGACGCCGGCCAGGCACAGCGCGGCCCGGGAGAGCGGGGCGCCGGGCGCCGTCCCCGTCGATGCGCCCATCGCCGTGTCCATCGCCGCGCCGACCGCGGCGGTCACCTCGCGCACCGCCGACTCCTCGGTGTCGGCGTAGATGTCACCGCAGCCGCCACGTCCCCAGCCGAGCACCCGGCCGATGCCGTCGGCGAGCACCGCCACGGTCTTGGAGTTGCCGGCGTCCACCCCGAGGTAGCGACGCTGGTCGAGGCCCTCCCCCGGCGACCCCGCGCTCACCGCAGCAGACGTTCGGGCAGGTAGTCGCGGTTGGCGTGAGCGAGGTCGTCGTAGAGCTCCTCGGCGAGATTGAGGTTGCCGATGAACGGGTGCGCCACCAGGGCCCGGACGGCGTCACCGCGGTCGCCGTGCCACGCGGCGTGGGCGGCCAGCCGCTGGAACTCGGCCAGGCTCTGGGTGATGCCCCGGGTCTGCCGGGGAAGCGGCTGCTGGGGAACGGGTTTCGCCCCCGAGGCATCGACGTCGCACCACACCTCGACGACGGTGTCCTCGTCGAAGCCGGGCAGCGCACCACCGGTGTTGGGCAGGTTCACCGGCAGCCGGCTCGGCTCGTCGTTGTAGTAGGCCGTCATCACGTCGATGGCCAGTTCCAGCTCGTGGATGCCGCCGCGGGAGCGGTCCGGGTCGAGCTGTGGCGCGTCGGCCTGCGCCTGCTCGGCGTAGTGCTGCCAGTAGCCGGGCAGGGCGTCGAGCAGCACCCCGGCCCGGGTACGGCGACCGGCCTGCTGCTCACGGAAGAACTCGGCACCGTAGTAGTAGTACCGGAAGTAGTCGGAGGGGATCGACTCCATCGCCACCGCCAGATGCAGCATCCGCTTGGCCCAGGGCTTCACCGTGGGGTCGTCGGCGATCTGCTCGTATCCCTTGGCCAGCAACGGAATCAGGTCGCCACCGTCGTAGGTGTGCACGGTCGACCAGCAGTTGTGGTTCACTCCGGCCATCATCACCTCGGCGCGCGCGGGGTCGAGACCTGCGGTCTCGACGATCGGTTGCCAGAAGGTCATCGGCCCCTCGCACATCGAGTAGATCAGCCGGTCGGAGTTGTCGCACACCGCCTGCGAGACGATGTTCACCGGGTTGGTGTAGTTGAAGACGACGGCCTTCGGGGCGACCGCGTCGAGATCGTCGAGGATCGACTTCATCGCCTGGATCGACCGGAACGACATCATCATCCCGCCCGGGCCCTGGGTCTCCTGCCCGATCACACCGTGCCGCATCGGGATCAGCTCGTCCTGCTGGCGCATCGCGAAACCACCTGGGCGGTAACTGGAAAGCACCGCGTCGACGTCCTGCAGACCGGCCCGCTGGTCGCTGGTGGTCTCGACCGTCACGTCGACGCCCTGCGCCGCGGCCATCCGCCGGGCGATGGTGGCCACCGTCTCGAGGTGCTCGGTGTTGTTGTCGATCAGGACGACGTGTGACCCGGCCACCTTCTCGCCACGCCACAGGAACGAGGCCATCGTTCCCGCCGCACGCGAGGAACCTCCACCGATGTAGGCGACCTTGATCTGAGCCATTCCGTTCTCCCGTCAGGTTCCCGGCCCGGGCCGGAACCCGGGCAACTCATTCCGATCAGTCGATCGGTTCAGTTGATCTGATCACACATTCAACTCAGCCGATCAGGTGAGTCGACCCCCGATCCGTCCGACCGCGCCGAGCCCTCGGGGGCGCCGTCCGCCTGAGCCACCGCCGCCTCGTCGAGAAACAGCCAGGCGGACGTGCATTCGGCCAGAACCGTTGCCGGCCAATCACTCTCGTAGCCATCCGCCTGCATCAGGCGCTGGGCCGCGACACGCTTGTCATCGCCGTGAACCAGCATGATCACCTCACGGGAGAACCTCCGGATGGTGTCGACCCCCACCGTGACGCCGTGCCTCGGCACCACGGACAGGTCGCCGCCGAAGCTGGGAAAGGTGACTAGGTTGTCCCTGCGAGTGCTCGCCGGCAGCTCCACGACGCGGGTCCGCGACGAGGAGGCCGAACCAGGGGGATTGAACGCGACATGCCCGTCACCGGCCCCACTGGCGAGGAGGAAGACATCGATGCCACCGGCCCGCTCCAGGCGCCTCTCGTAGGCCGACGGATCACCCGGATCGGGGACCCACACGTGCCCGGCCGTGATCGCGTGCCGGTCCTGCCCGGCCCGGGCCAGCGCGGCGTTGATCGGGGCGAGGATCTCCTCCATCGCGAACCGGCGACAGGAGTGCGGCAGCGTGTGCGGGACCGGGCGATAGGTGGGGCCGGGCAACTGCATCACGTACTCGTCCATCATGACCACGACCAGCCGGCTCAGGTCGACGCCGCGGCGGGCCGCCTTCGCACCCAGGGCGGCGTAGGTGCTGCGGGCGCTTCGCCCACCGGGGCACCCGAGCAGGAACGGTCTGCCCGGACCCGCCTCGACGAGACGCTTCAGCACCAGATCGGCCGCGGCGGCGCCCAGCCTGCCGGGGTCGGGAAACACCACGGTACTCACCGGCATGACTAGACCGTACCAGTCATACCAGTTACCGCCATACTGGGTCGTACACCCAGACCGGGGAGGGCTGGAGAAGTGCTGAACAGACCAGATTGTCAAGTGGTACACAGTGGGGCAGGCACCGCCGAGACGAGCGTGCCCGAGGAACTGAGCCCGGAATTCACGTGGAGTGCCGATGGCAGCGGGTGACGCGGTCGAGACCGCCTACCGGACGATCCTGACCATGCTCGAACGCGGTGTGTACCGTCCGGGCACGCGACTACCGGGCGAGCGCGAACTCGCCGGCCGGATCAAGGTCAGCCGGTCCACGCTGCGGCTGGCGCTGAATCGGCTGGCCGAGGAACGCGCCCTGGTCGCCTCGCCGCAGCGGGGCTGGTTCGTGCCCGGGCTGCTGCTCGGCGAACCCGCCAGTTCACTGTTGTCCTTCAGCGAGCTCGCCGCCTCGCGGGGTCTGCGGGCGGGCGCCCGTGAACTGGAGCGGGTGGTGCGCCCGGCGACGCTCACCGAGGCCGAGGACCTGCAGATCGCGCCGGCGTCCAACGTTCTCGAACTGGTCCGGTTGCGCAGCATGGACGAGGTGCCGATCTCCGTCGAGACCGCGATCCTGCCGCACCGGCTGGTGGAGTGGATCGACGGCGTCGACCTCACCGACAGCTCGCTGTACGCCCTGCTCGCCGAACACGGCATCGAGGTGTACCGGTCGTCGTACTCGGTGCAGGCGGTCAACGCCGACCAGCCGACGGCGAACCTGTTGGGGGTCAGCGTCGGCTGCGCCGTCCTGCTCGCCCGCGACGTCACCGTCGACGTCGAACGGCACGCCGTGATGACCACGCTGAACCGGTTCCGCGGCGACGCCTACCGGTTCACCGCCGATCTCTTCCGCGCCCAGTCCTGACCCACCGGGTCCGGCCCGGGGGCAGCAGCTACGGGCGGCTCAGGCGATCAAAGCGGCGCCGAGCAGCGCGGCGTCCGCACCAAGGCCGGCGCAACGCAGTTCGGCGGGCACGCTGAGCTGAGACCACTTGCGGCGCAACGCCTTCTGCGCCAGGTGGGCGGGATCGACGCCCAGGCCACCGCCGAGCACGACCGTGCCCGGGTCGACCAGGTGCACCACCGTGGCCAGCGCCTCGGCGAGCGCCTCACCCGCGCTCTCGGCGATCTGCCGGGCGGCCGGCTGCTCGACGGCGAGGGCCATCACCTCACGGCCACCGGCGAAGTCGCGGCCGATCAGCTCACCGAGTCGGCGTGCCATGCCCGCGCCGGAGGCGAACGGCTCGAGCCGGGCGCCGTCCGGGGCGGGCAGTTCGCCGAGCGCGATCGCCCGGCCGCGCGTGCCGGGCCAGATCTCGGAGTTGAGCAGCAGCGCGCCGGAAATGCCCGTGCCCCAGGAGACGTAGAACCCGGTTCCGACCTTGGCCAGCGCTCCGAGTCGCGCCTCGGCGAGCAGCGCGCAGCGCACGTCCGACTCGATCCGTACCGGGGCGTCCAGCGCCTCGGTGAGCAGGTCGAGAGGTTGCTCGGACCAGTCCAGCACCTCGGTCGAGGTGAGCCGGCCGTCGTCGACGTACTCGCAGAAACCGGCGCCGGCCGCGGTGATCCGCTCGCCGCGCTCGCGGGCCAGTCTGGCGAGTTCCCGGGCGACGGCGGCCACCGTCGTCAGCCCCGGGTCGCCCGCGCCGGGCCGCCCGGGGGTCGGCCGCTCGATCCGGACGGCGAAGCGCTCGCCGTCCCAGAGGCCGCCGGCGATCTTGGTGCCGCCGACGTCCAGGGCGGCGATCACGTTCTCGCTCATCGGGTCTCGCTCATCGGGTCTCGCCCATCTGGTTCAGGGGGTCCAGCCCTGCGGCACCCGGCCCAGGCCCTGCAGGTAGCCGGCCGGCTGATCGGCACGGACCAGCATGCGCAGGTCGGTGCCCGCGGGCAGGAAGCAGGCGTCTCCCGGACGCAGCGAGTGCACCCAGTACGGCTGGGCGACCGGCGCCTGCTCCGGTGTGGCGGCGCTGTCGCCCACGGCCGCAACCGATCCCGCGACCGGATCGGCGACCGGCACCCGGGCATCGACCCAGAGTTCGCCGCGCTCGACGACGATCACGCACTCGGCGTCGAGCCGGCAGAACGAGTCCACGGTGCCCGGCTGCACGGTGCCGCGACGCACGGTCAGGTAGGGGGTGTCCAGCAGGGTGGCGACCAGGTGACCGGGGTTCGCGTCGCGCAGCGAGAGCAGCGCGGAGGTCTCGTCCAGCGGGGTCAGCCGGCGGGCCGCCCGCTGCTCGTCGAGCGCCTGCGGCCAGCGCCGCGCCCAGCGGTCGTCGCGGTAGCGCACCGCCTCGGCGGTGAGCAGCGGCTTGGTGCGTCCGTAGGTCGACGCGGTGCCGCGCGAGGGCGGCGGCGCCATGAACTCGAGCACCCGGACCGATCGGTCGCCGTGGGCGAACCCGTGGTGCCAGGTGTCCCGGCCGAAGTGCAGTCCGCTGCCGGCCGGCGCCAACGCCACCTCACCGGTCGAGGGATCGGCCAGCACCAACGTGCCCGACTGGCACATGTAGGCGACGTCGGCGGCGAACAGGGTCGGATTCTGCGCGGTGTGCCCGAACCCCCTGCCGGCCGGGATCTCGAACTCCAGCACGTGCAGCTGGTCGGTGGAACAGATCACCCGGTCGGTCACGAAACCCCCGTCGGCGTCACCCCAGACGTGGTTCGGCACCTCGTCGCGGCGGAACAACGACGGCGTCGGGTGCGGGCGCGTGGTGGCCCGGCGCCCGTCGGCGGGGCCTGCATCCGTTGGCGATGTCATGAGAGCAATCTGGCATAACTGGTCTGGCGTTGGTAGCTTGGCCAGGCGTTGGCTCTGGCACACCGGAGCGTCCAGCGCTCGAGGAGGACGTCGTGAACAACCCGCTCACCCTGGGCATCATCGGCTGCGGCAGCGTCACTCAGGGCGCCTACATGCCACTGATCACCAGCCTGGTGGCACGTGGACTGGTCACTCCACCCAAGATCAGCGACATCGACCCGACCCGCATCGACGAGGTCCGCGAGAAGTTCACGATCG
>DAIOVT010000073.1:0-11636 GCA_036758885.1 Kineosporiaceae bacterium | reverse complement strand
GACCCAGGAGATGCTCGACTTCTGCGCCGAGCACGGCATCGCACCCGACATCGAACTCATCGACGCCGCCCGGATCAACGAGGCGTACGAGCGGGTGCTCGCCTCCGACGTCCGGTACCGCTTCGTCATCGACATCGCGTCGCTGCCGGCTCCGGACGCCGGCGCCTAGAGACCGCAGGCTGTTTCGGTCTCGCGTTCCTGGTACTCGCGCGGCGACAGGCCGTGGAAGCGGGTGAAGGCGGTGCTGAAGGTCGGCAGATGCGCGTAACCGACGCGTCGGGCGACGGCGCTGGGCCGGGCACCTCCGGCAAGCATGTCGCGGGCCGTCCGCATCCGGGCCACGTAGCGCCAGCGGGCGAAGGTCATGCCGGTCTCGTCGCGGAAGACCCGATGGATCTCGGCGGGGAGGTCGGCCGGAGCCGGCTCCCCCGCCTCTCCGATCCGGCGCAGGTAGTCCATCGCCACCGCACCCGCCCGAGGGTCGGTGGGCATCGGCACCGACAGCGCTCGCTGTATCGCGACCTGTTCGGCGAACAGGTCGAGGATGCGCCGCGGGTCGTGGTCGTCGGGCTGCAGCCCGGACCGGGCGCTGACCGAGCAGAACATCAGGTAGTCGTCCCACGCGGACGGGAAGTTCACCTGCAGCGGTTCGGTCAGTGACAGTTCACCGGTTGCGGCGTTGCCCAGCGGCAGCGAGATCGAGTCCTGGCGCAGACCGGTGACGTGCTCCACCCCTGCCGGTATCCAGGTCGCGTCGCCGCGCTGCCGTTCGTAGTGCCGATCGCCGATGTCGAGGTATCCGCTACCGCGGTAGACCCAGCTGAGCACGTGGACGCCGTTGGTGTGCGGTGTGGTTCGGGCCGCCGGCAGAAGGTGCGGCGCACCGAGCGGGACCCGGCCCTCCCGCACGATGCTCACCAGGTCGTCGCTCTGCCGTGCGGCCGCCAGCCTCGGCGATGCCTCGCCGGCCGCCGGGCGGGCCGAGAACCGGCGTCCGAACTCGTGCGGCGTCGACCCGAACTGCTGCTTGAACGCGCGGGTGAAGCCGTTGCGGCTGGCGAAACCCACTCGCGCGGCCACCTGGTCCACCCCGTATCCGGCGGCCACGAACTCGACGGCGGCGCACAACCGGCAGCGCAGCCGCCACTGCTCGAAGGTGAACCCGGTGCCGGTGCGGAAGTCGCGGCGCAGGGTCCGCGGGCTGGAGTGCACCACGGCCGCCCAGTCCTCGACGGTGAGGTCGAGCGCCGGGTCCCGGAGCAGCCCCTCCGCCACCGCCCTGGCCCCGGCGGCCTTCGGCGCCGGCGGTGGTTCGAGGCCTGCGGACGATGCGTCCCCGCGCGCCGGCACCGGCCCGCGCGGACCGGAGGGCCGCAGCAGGTCGATCAGCCCCTCCTGTGAATAGCCGTTGTGCGTCAGCGGCGTGACCATCAGGTTGAAGTGCTGGATCAGCCAGTCCTGCCAGTCCTCGGGCACGTCGAACCGGGTCGGCTCGGCCGGCGCCCGGGCACCCACGCTCGGGTGCGGCGACAGCGGGAAAGCAACGGTGCCCGGCTCGGTGACGATCTCCCGGCGGTCCCATCCCTGCGCCGGGAGCCACACGCCGGCGCCCGCGCGGATGCGCAGATCCACGGTGTCGATGCGCACGTGCGCCGTGCCGGTACGGACCCAGATCAGCAACGGACGGCGGGGATGCCCCGTCGAGTCCGATCGCGCGCTCGGCACCGGCGGCGGGCCGCCGGCCTTCGCGGCGGTCGGAGCGGGGTGTTTCACATCCTAACCATACGGCAGTCTGCGCACACCACGGGGAATTAGGTCTACCTAACCTTAGCAACGGCCTGCCGCCGATGGTGGCGCGCGCCTGGGCCACCTCGAAGCGAGCGGAAAGGGGATGCCCTCAGCATGCCGAAGACCTCACGACGGCTCACCGTGCACCCGTTGACCCTGCGCGAGGTGGAGGTCGTCCGGATCCAGGACCTGACCCCGGGAATGCGGCGGATCACCCTGGCCGGCGCGCAGTTGCGCGAGTTCACCTCGGTGAACGGATTCCCGCAGCCCGCGTTCGACTCCCCCGGCTTCGACGACGACATCCGGCTGGTCTTCAGCTATCCCGGCCAGACCGAGCCGGTGCTGCCGGTGCAGCAGGCACGAGGCCTCGATCTGCCGCGGGACCCGCGCCCCCTCTCCCGGGTCTACACGGTGCGCCGCTGGGACCCCGAGACCGGCGAGGTCGACGTCGACTTCGTCAGGCACGGCATCGGCGTCGGCACCACCTGGGCCTACCGCACCCACCCCGGCGATCGCATCCACTTCTTCGGCCCCTCCGCGTCCAGGGCCCTCCCGGACGGTGCGGACTGGCTGCTGGTCGCCGGCGACGACACCACGATCCCGGCGATCGCCCGCCTGCTCGACGAACTGCCGGACGACGCCCGGGCACAGGTGTTCGTCGAGGTCGCCGAACAGGCGCACCGACTGGAGTTGCGGGCGCTGCCCGGTGTCGAGGTGACCTGGCTGGTACGGGACGGCGCCGTGGCCGGCACGACCTCCCTGCTGCCGGACGCGGTCAGGGCGGGAGCCCGCTGGGACGGCCGGGTGTTCGCCTGGCTCGCCGGGGAGCACACCGCGGTGCGGGATCTGCGCCGGCACCTGGTCGAGGACCGGGCGGTGCCGAAGGAGGACATCGAGTTCACCGGGTACTGGCGCCGCGGCGAGGTCGTCGCGCTGGAGACCGACGGCGCGATGCCCGACCCCGAGAAGTCGGCCACCCCGTTCGAGAAGCTCCACGACCTGACCGAACTGGTCGCGCCGATCGCCATCCGCACCGCCGTCGAACTGGACGTTCCCGAGCTGATCTCCCGCGGCGTCACCAGCGTGAGCGACCTGGCCGTCAAGGCGAACGCCGATGAACGCGCGCTGGGAAAACTGCTGCGCTACCTGCACGCCCTCGACGTGCTGACCGAGACCGCCCCCGGCCACTACGGGCTCGCGCCGATCGGTGAGGTGCTGACCAACGAGTTCATGACCGACGCCCTGCACCCGGCCGGCGTCGCCGGGCGAGAGATGCTCGCCATCGCGGGATTGACCGAGTCGATCCGCACCGGCCGCTCCTCCTATGCGTCACTCACCGGGCAGACCTTCGCGGAGGTGCGCGCCGAGCAGGGCTACGAGGACCGCTACCTGGAGCGCCTGGCCCGGTTCCAGCCGGCGCTGGCCGTCTCGATCGCCACCTCCGACCTGCTCGCCGGGGTCGGGCATCTGGTGATCCACTCCGGCGGCGCAGGAGCCCAGGCCCGCGAGTTCGTCGCCGTCCACGACGACCTGCGGGTGACGATCTGCGCCCTGCCCGCGCAGGCCGACTGGCTGCGCCGCGACCTGCCCGACACCGTCCCCGACGAACAGCAACGCGCGCGGATCGGCGTGGTCGAGCAGTCGGTCTTCGAGCCGAGCCCACCGTCGGACGCCGTCCTGATCAGCCGCGCCTTCAAGGCCCTGCCGGACGCCGACGCCGCGCACGCCCTGAGCCGTGCGGCGCAGAACCTGGCGCCGGGCGGCCGGGTGCTGTTGATCGAGGAGCTCTTCGACACCGACGACCTCGACGAGCACGACGGCGAGGCCGACCTGCTCGGCCTGACCGTGCACGGCTCCGGTCTGCGCACCGCCGCCGAGCTCGACGCCGTGATCGCCCGGGCCGGGCTGGTCCGTACCGCGACCCACACCGTCGGCTGGGGCACCGACGTCCACGAGCTCGTGCCCGCCGAGACCCCCTGAGGTCTCACCCGGCCTACCCCTGACCCACCCGACGAAGAAGAGAAGGAAGAGCACATCCATGACCATGACACCCCTGCGACGACCTGGCGCGGTGCTGGCCGCCTTGCTCGGTACCACCCTCGTGCTTTCGGCCTGCGGCGGCACCGGCGACGACTCCGCCGGCTCGGCCGCTGCGAAGCGCACCGTCACGGCCGGCAACGGCAGCGTCGAAGTCCCCGCCGACCCCAAGCGGGTCGTCACGATCGGCAACACGACGCTTCCGTTGATCGACATGGGGGGTGCGCCGGTGGGCGTCACCGCGGTGGACGCCGCCGAACTCAGCCTCATCCCCGAGAAGCAGAAGGCCACCTACGAGGCGGCCACCGACCTCGGTCCCAGCGGCGACCAGGTCGACATGGAGAAGCTCGCCTCCCTGAAGCCGGACCTGATCCTGGCCCAGCTGCCCGCCAGCGAGTTCGAGCAGATCAAGAAGCAACTGGAAGCGATCGCCCCGACCGCCTTCTGGGGACTCGACGTCGAGTGGAAGACCTTCGCCGACGCGCTCGCGGACGCCGGCAACGTCACTGACGGGCTCGGCGCGCAGAAGGCGCAGTTCACCGAGAAGCTCGCCGAGATGCAGAAGACCTACAGCAAGGTCATCGCCGACACCTCGTTCGTGAATGTCGACCGCTGGGGCAGCTCGGATCCCGGGACGTTCTCCATCGCGGACTTCGGTTGCGTCGAGATCGCTCAGGACGACCTCGGCATGGACTTCCCCAAGGCGGCCGCGGGGCAGGACCCCCTGGGCTGGACGTCCTTGCCGTTCGAGCAGATCGCGGGGTTGTCCAAGTACGACGCGATCACCTACCCCGTCGACGCCAAGGGCAACCCGACGGAGACCTTCGCGCCGGTGGTCGGGACCAACACCTGGAAGGCGCTGCCCGCCGTGAAGTCCGGTCGCGCGCTCGGAGTCTTCTGCCCCGGAAACAACTCCTACGGACCCGTTCTGCAGTACCTGGACTCGCTCGACAGCGCACTGGCCTCCCTGCCCGCCAAGGAATGACGAACCTGGCCCTGCGACACGAAGGTCCGGGCACCGTCACGGTGCCCGGACCGCGGCGCCGCCTGATCGGTCTGGTCGTCGCACTGGTGGCGCTCTTGGCCCTGTTGGTGCTGAGCGTGACGGTCGGATCGACGGCGATCCGGCCGTCGGTGGTGTGGGACGCCCTGTTCCATCCGTCCGCCGACATCGACCAGTTCGCGATCCGCGACTACCGGTTGCCGCGCACGAGCGTCGGGCTGGTCGTCGGGGTGGCGCTCGGGGTCGCGGGCGCGTTGATCCAGGCACTGACCCGCAACCCGCTGGCCGATCCGGGGATCCTCGGCGTCCATGCCGGTGCGTCCTTCGCGGTGACGGTCGCCGTGGGGCTGCTCGGCATCCGCGACATCCGGGGCTACATGTGGTTCGCCTTCGCCGGGGCGCTGATCGTCACGCTCATGGTGCTCGCCCTCGGGTCGACGCGGCAGGGCTCCTCGCCGGTGGTCATGGTGCTCGCCGGGGTCTGCATCGGTGCGGTGCTCGGCGGTGCCAGGGAGGCACTTCAGTTGACCGACCCGGAGGCTTTCGACGCGATGCGATCCTGGAACGCCGGGTCGATCGTCGGCCGCCCGCTCGACCTGGTCTGGCCGATCCTGCCGTTCTTCGCCGTGGCACTCGTCCTGGCCTTCGCGGTCTCGGGCCCGCTCAACGCCATGGCTCTTGGCGACGAACTGGCCGTCGCCCAGGGGGTCCGGTTGATTCGCACCCGGGTCCTCGCGATCATCGCGCTCACCCTGCTCACCGGTGGTGCCACCGCCATCGCCGGACCCATCGGGCTCGTCGGGCTGATGGTCCCGCACGTCGCACGCTGGATCGTCGGGCCGCACCAGCGCTGGATCTTCGCCTACAGCATGCTGCTGGCCCCGATCCTGCTGCTGGCCTCCGACATTCTCGGCCGGATCGTCATGCGGCCCGGTGAGATCCCCGTCGGCATCGTCACCGCCTTCGTCGGCGCCCCCGTGCTCATCGTGCTGGTGCGGCGGAGGAAGGCGAGTGGCCTGTGAGCGCGCGCGGTGACCTCGAGACGCACGCTGGTGCCTCACCGGCGGATCGACCGTCGCTGCCGCGCCGGGTGGACTTCGGACGGCGGGAACTGGTGCTGCGGCGCCGCAGGGTGGCGCTGCGGCTGGGGTGGCGTTCGGTCGCCGTCTGCACGGTTCTCGCGGTCGCGCTCAGCGGGATGGCGGTGCTCGCGCTGATGACCGGCTCGTACCAACTCAGCCCGGCTCAGGTGGTTTCTGCGTTGAGCGGCGGCGAGACCGGGCTGGTCCACGAGATCGTGATCGAGTGGCGACTGCCCCGGATGGCGGCTGCGGTGGTGTTCGGGGCCGCTCTGGGGGTGAGCGGGGCGGTCTTCCAGTCGATGCTGCGCAATCCGCTCGCCGACCCCGGCATCATCGGCTTCTCCCAGGGCTCCTTCACGGGTGCGCTGCTCGTGATCCTCGTTCTCAACGGCACCTACTGGCAGATGGCCGGCGGCGCACTGGCCGGCGGCATGGCCACCGCCCTCGTCGTGTACCTGCTCGCCTACCGGCGGGGGGTGCAGGGCTTCCGGCTGATCGTCGTCGGCATCGCCGTCTCGGCGATGCTGGGGTCGCTGAACACCTGGCTGATCCTCAAGGCTGAGCTGGAACAGGCGATGGCCGCTGCCGCGTGGGGCGCGGGATCGCTCAACGGCGTGTCCTGGAACCAGGTGATCGTCGGCGGCGCCTGCATCGCCGTCCTGCTGCTACCAGCGGGCATGTTGAGCCGGCCGATGCGGCAGATGGAACTGGGTGACGACGCGGCCGCCTCGCAAGGCGTGCGGGTGGCGCCGGCCCGCCTTGCCCTGATCGTGGTGGGCGTGGCGCTGACCGCGACCGTCACCGCCGCCTCCGGGCCGATCGCGTTCGTCTCGCTGGTGGCGCCGCAGATCGCCCGCCGGCTGACCCGTACCGCCGGGATCACCCTCGCGCCCACCGCCTTCGTCGGCGCACTGCTGTGCCTGAGCGCGGACTACCTCGCTCAGCACATCGCTCCGACACCGCTGCCCGTCGGGATCATCACCGTCATGCTCGGCGGCGGCTACCTCGGCCGGCTGCTGTTCACCGAAGCCAGGAGACGCCTATGAACACGCACACCAGTACCGGCACCGGTCGTGCGCAGGCGGCCGGGTCACCGGCGGAGTCGCCGGCCGAGTCGCCCCTGCCCGCCCCACCTCGCGGCGGCGCGCGCCTGCAGGTGGAGTCGGCAACGATCGGCTACGACCACCACGTCATCTCCCAGGAGCTGTCGGTGTCGATCCCGGACCGGTCCTTCACGGTGATCGTGGGCCCGAACGCCTGCGGCAAGTCCACCTTGTTGCGCGGCCTGTCGCGACTGCTGAAACCGTCGGCGGGGCAGGTCGTCCTCGACGGGGCGGACATTCACTCGTACAAGGCCAAGGAGGTGGCGCGGCGGGTCGGGCTGCTGCCGCAGACCGCGATCGCACCGGACGGGATCACCGTGGCCGACCTGGTGGCGCGCGGCCGGTATCCGCATCAGGGGTTCATCCGGCAGTGGACCGAGGCCGACGAACAGGCCGTACTGCGGGCGATGGACCAGACCGCGGTCACCGACCTGTCCGGCCGTCTGGTCGACGAACTCTCCGGCGGGCAGCGGCAGCGGGTGTGGATAGCCATGGCGCTGGCCCAGCACACCGACATCCTGCTGCTCGACGAGCCGACCACCTTCCTCGACATCACCTACCAGATCGAGCTCCTGGAGCTGTTCACCGACCTGCACCAGGTCGGCCACACGCTGGTCGCCGTCCTGCACGACCTGAACCATGCCGCCCGCTACGCCACCCACCTGATCGCCATGAAGGACGGCCAGGTCGTCGCCGAGGGCACTCCCGACCAGGTCGTCACCGCCGAGCTGGTCGAGGAGGTGTTCGGGCTGCGCGCGCTCGTGGTGCCCGACCCGGTGGCCGGCACCCCGCAGGTGGTGCCGCTCGGCCGCGAACGAACCCGCCGGGGAGCCGCCGAGACGACTGAAGCGGAGAGCGCCGCACATGACTGATCCGTTCGTCCAGAAACTGTCCACCGGCGAGTGGGGCCCGGAGCGGTTCCGGCGGCACCTCGAGGAGACCGGCGCCCCCCTTGTCTCGCGGACTCGTGTCGATGGGGACGACGGGGCCGGCGAGGTCGAGGTGACCTTCGTCGACGAGCCCGGGGACGACGCTGCCGCGGTCATGCTCTCGGTCGTCATCGGCCCTGTCATCGGCCGCAACACGCTCGACACGGAGTTCGCCCCGGTGCCCGGGACGCCGTTCCGCACCCTGACCGTGCGGATGCGTTCCGATCTGCGCTTCTCGTACGTGTTCACCCGACGTGGCCCGACGGGTGAGGAGCAACAGGTACCGGACCCGTTCAACCCGCCACCGCCGTTCTCCGAGTACCCGGAGGCGAGGTTCTCCGGGTCGTCGGTGGCGGTGCTGCCCGATGCGGTGCCGTTGCCCTGGCTGGAACAGGCGCAGGCGCGGCCGGCCGCCGTGACGGAACCCGCCGTGCTGGCGAGCGAGATCCTGGGCAACGAACGCCGGATCTGGGTCTCGATGCCCCCTGGGGAGTTCTCCGCGGAGGGCGCACTGCCCTACGTGATCCAGCTGGACGGGACGCCGGACCACAGCGCGCCGAGCGTTCGTGACGCCCTCGTCCGGGCCGGCCTGATCCGGCCGTGCGCGGTGGTGCTCGTCGATCAGCTCGGGCTGCAGCGCTACCAGGAACTGCTCTGCGATCCGGCGTTCTCGCGAATGCTGGTCGGCGAACTGCTGCCCTGGCTGCACGACCGCTATCCGCTCTCCCGCGACCCCGGCGACGTGGCCCTGGCCGGCGAGAGTTTCGGCGGCCTGTGCGCCGCATGGACGGCGTTGCATCACCCGGACGCGTTCGGCAACGCCATCATCCAGTCCCCCTCCTGCGGGTACCACCCCGACCTCAAGCCCGACCTCAAGGGCGGTACCGGGGCGGGCGAACTGCTGCGCCGCACCCCGGTACCGACGCTGATCACCGACGTCGCGGCAGCCGAACCGGCACCGGTCCGGATCTTCCACGACGTCGGCGAACTGGAGGGTTCGATCACCCTCAGCCGCTGGCTGGACCATGAGCTCACCGGGAAGGGTTACGACACCGCCTACACCGAGTTCGCCGGCGGGCACGACTACGCGTGGTGGCGGGGACTCTTCGCCGATGCCCTGCTCTGGTGCTTCCCGCTGACGAGCCGATGAGCCGATGAGACGTACCGACCCCGCCGGGCTGGGCCGGGGACCACTGACCCGCCGGCTGCCCGTGCTGCTGAACGCGCCCGCCGAGCCGCTCGGCACGCAGCCGTTCGAGATCGGGCCGGGGACGACGCCGGGTCGATTCCTGCTGCGGGTGATCCTCTCGGTCAAGCGGATCACCGTGCCCGCCGCGTTGACGGCCACCGTGTGGCAGGTGGGCGAGTCGGCGGTCCCGGTGGTGATGGGCCTGGCGATCGACCGGGCGCTGGCGACCGGGGACGTCGAGCAGTTGCTGCTGTGGCTGGGTGTGCTGGTGACCCTGTACCTGGTCTTGACCGGGGCGGCCCGGGTGGCGAACCGGCTGACCGCCTACGCGGTGCAACTGCTGCAGCATCGCCTGCGGAGCACCCTGTCGACCGGCGTGCTGCACCCGGTCGACGGTGCCGGCCCGGCCCCGGACGGCGGCGTCGTCTCGCTGATGACCAGCGACGTCGCCCGGGTTGCCAACGCGGGGATCCTGGTGGTCGTGCCGATCTCGAGGATCGCCGCGATCGCCTTCATCGCGGTGTCGCTGTTGGCGACGCACCGGCTGCTGGGCATCGTGGTGCTGGTCGGGGCGCCCCTGTCGGTGTGGTTGTTGGGCCTGCTCAGCGAGCGGCTCTCCCGGGACACCCGCGAGTACCAGGGATTGCTGGCCTCCACCGTCGGCCGGGCGACCGACCTGGTCGCCGGCTACCGGGTGGTCAAGGGGATCCGGGCCGAGGCCGAGGCGACCAGACGGTACCGGCAGGCGAGTCAGGAGACCCTCGTCGGCGCCAAGCGCAATGCCGGGCTGCTGGGCAGGTTCCTCGTCGGCTCGGGTGTGGTCAGCGGCGTGTTCGTCGCCGTGGTGATGGGACTCGCCGGCTGGTTCGCCGTCGACGGCCAGTTGAGCATCGGTGGACTGATCACCGCGGTGGGTCTGGCCCAGGCGCTGTTGCCGCAGATCGAGTCGATCGCGGGCCTGTCGATCCCCAACCTCGCCGGCGCCCGCGCGTCGTCCGCTCGCGTCATCGACGTGCTGCGCACCCACGACGCCGGCAGCCCTGAACCGGATCGCCAGGGACGGTCCCCGGTCGCGCCGCTGCCGACGCTGGAGGTGTCCGCCCCCGGGGTGACGATCCGGGTGCTGCCCGGGGAGCTCGTGGGAGTACGTGCCGACGAGCGCACCGCCGTCCGGATCGCCGACATGCTGCTCTCCCCGCGAGCCGCCGGCGACTTCCGGGCGAGCCTCGACGGGTTCGCGGCGAAGGAGCTGACCGCTCCGGACTACCGTGCCCGGGTCACCGTCGCGCCGCACCGCGCGACCCTGTTCAGCGGAACGATCCGCGAGAACCTCAGCACCGGGTCCGGCGCCGAAACCGGTTCTGCCGCAAGTGAAATGATGGACGTCGCGCTGCGGGCCGCGGCCTGCGGCGACTTCGCCACCGACCTCGACCTCACGGTCGGCGAGGGTGGCAACCGGCTCTCCGGGGGGCAGCGCCAGCGGGTCGCGCTCGCCCGCGCCCTCGCCGACGACGCCCCGGTGCTCGTGCTGCACGACCCGACCACGGCGGTCGACCCGGTCACCGAACACGCGATCGCGCAGCGGCTGCGTGGCGTCCGGGCGGGCCGCTCGACGCTGCTGATCGCCTCGTCCCCCGCGCTGCTCGGCTGCTGCGACCGAGTCGTCGACCTGCTCGAGGGCGCATCAGCGTCCAGCTCGGTGCCCAGTTCGGCGCCCGGCCGGACGGCGCCATGAGCGAGCCCGTGGGCGGGAGAGCGGCGGCGTCCGGCACTGCGCTACCGGTCGCCGGTGGCCGGGAGACCGCCCGGGAGGTGTGGCGGCTCAGCCGGGGGCACCGGCTCCGGCTCACCGCTGTCGGGGTGCTTGGCGTCGCCGGCACCGCCGTCGACCTGATCCCCCCGGTCGCGATCGGTCTTCTCGTCGATCGGGTGCGCGCGGGCAGTGCCGACCTCGGCACCGTTCTCGTCGCCGGCGCGGTGATGGCGCTCTCGGCGGTCCTCGGCGCGACGGGCACCGCGGTCACGGTCGTCCTGGCCACCCGGGTGTTCCACACCGTCCTCGCCGAGCTGCGCGAACGGCTCGTCGGCCGTGCCATGACGCTGCCGCAGCACCTCGTCGAGCGCGCCGGCACCGGGGACCTGATCTCGCGGTCCAGCGACGACGTCACCGCCGTCGCCGACGCCGCGCCCACGGTGATCCCGGTGCTCACCGTCGCCGCGTTCAGCATCGTCGTCTCGCTCGGCGGTCTGGCGGTACTGGAGTGGCCCTACGCGGCCGCGTTCGCCGTCGTGCTTCCCGTGCATGCGCTCGTCATGCGCTGGTACCTGCGCATGGGGCCGCGCGTGTACCGGGCCGAGCGGACGGCGATGAGCGCGCGCACCCAGCAGATCCTCGAGTCCCAGCGCGGATACACCACGGTGCTCGGCTTCGGTCTCGCCGAACGGCGTCATCGTGCCGTGATGTCGTTCTCCTGGGGCGTCGCAGTGCAGTCGTTGCGGGCCCGC
>DAIOVT010000072.1:0-11894 GCA_036758885.1 Kineosporiaceae bacterium | reverse complement strand
GGTTCGTTGCGGAAGGCGACGCCGTTGCGCACCACTATGCCGGTGTCGCGGAAGCCGTAGTAGTCGCCGTTGATCGCGAAGTTCGTTTTGTACTGGCCGGCGATCACCGAGGGGTTGGCGATGATGTTGGTGCCGAACCTGTTCTGCGCGAACGCCGATCGCAGCAGGGTGGCGTCGTTCAGGCGCACGTCGGCGACGAAGTAGGTGACCGTGCTCGACCCCGAGCCGAGCACCTTCTTCTGAATGTTCAGCTTGGTGCTGTCGGAGGTGAATCCGTCGGCGCTGATCGTGGCGGTGCTCGAGTCGGTGGAACCGCTCGAGGTGTCGCCGTTCTGCTTCTCGTAGGCGGACACGTCGGAGATCTCGACGTGATCGATGACGAAGCGGTTGAGCGCCCACCCGGCCCCGCCGACGGCGGTGACCCCGGTCAGGGCCGCGCCGCCGAGCAGGGCCCGTCGGGTGATCGGTCGCGCTCCGTCGCCGGGGCGACGGTCGGAGTTGTTCTCGGACGTCGCGCCCCGGCGGGGGAGTGTGGCTGTCATGCGACAGTTGTCGCCGGTCGAGGTGGGCGGCCCCTGTACCTCGCCTAGGTGATCGCTGTGCGAGCGAGCAGTTCTGCATGATCACGGCGGGGTTTGGGCGTGATCATGCAGAACTGCTCGGGGTTGCTGGGAGTTGCTCGGGACGGCGGGGCGGCGATGGGTCAGGAGCGCCCGGCCGGCGCCGGCTCGGGGAGTTCGACCTCGGGGCTCTCGGCGGAGTCAGCGTGGTCCTCCTCGCCGGAGTCCACGGTGAACACCGCCATTCCGATGCCTGCGCCGTCGTCGATACCGCCGACCAGATTGCCGCTGAACGGGCGCTCGCCGGCAGCGTCACCGAGGCCGGCGATGCCGCCGACGAGGTTGCCGCTGAACGGTCGCTCGCCGGCCTGCTCGGTGGGGGTGCCGATACCGCCGACGAGGTTGCCGCTGAACGGTCGCTCACCGGCCTGCTCGCCGGGCCCGTCGATACCGCCGACCAGGTTGCCGCTGAACGGGCGCTCGCCGGCAGCGTCACCGAGGCCGGCGATGCCGCCGTCGCCCTGCAGTTGCCCGGACCCTGCGGCCGGAGCCGACGATCCGTTCGAGGGCGTGGCCGGGTGCAGCACCAGGGCGCCCTCGCCGGCCGCTCCGCCGTCGTCCGGCTCCAGGGTGCGTGCCGACACGGCGCGCAGGGCGTCGTCCATCGCTGCCGACAACATGCCTTCGCCCGAACCGGTGGTCCGGCCGAGTTGTGCGGCGCCGTTACCGGTGACGGCGTGATCGGGGTCGGCGGCCGAGGCGGCGACCGTGGTCTCGTAGTCGATCAGCCGCAGCCCCTGCGTGGAGTACTGCTGCCACTTGGCCACGAAGCCCTGCCACGGTGCGTCCAGCCACAGCGCGAAACCGTCGGTGCCCGCGCCGAAGACGCCGGTCCAGACCACCTGGTTGTTGACCACGTGCGTGGAGACGTCGATCAGCCGGAGTCCCTGCCCGGACCATTCCCGCCACTTGGCCAGGAAGTTGTCGCGAGAGGCGTTGCCCCACAGGCCGTATCCGCCGCTGCCTGGCAGCCAGACCCCGGTGTAGTAGGTCTGCCCGCCGGCCTGCACGGTGTTCAGGTCGACCAGCCGTAGGCCCTGCCCCGCGAACTCCTGCCACTTGGTCACCAGCGAGGCCCAGTTGGCGTTGCCCCACAACGCGTATCCACCGTTGCCTGCCGTCCAGGTGCCGGTGTAGCGGAACTCGTTGCCCACCCGGCGAACATGCATGTCGACCAGTCGCAGGCCCTGCGCACCCCACTCACGCCACTTGGTGACGAAGGAGTCCCAGGTGGCGTTCGCCCACAACCCGTAGCCGCCGCTCCCGGCCCGCCAGACCCCCGAGTAGCGCAGGCCGGCGGAGGTGTCTTTGACCTGCACGTCGACCAGGCGCAGCCCCTGGGCGGCCCACTCGTTCCACTTGGCCACGAAGGAGTCCCAGGTCGCGTCGACCCACAGCCCTTGCACGTCGTTGCCGGCCCGGAAGACCCCGTGATGCACCGAACCGTCGAAGCGGCGGTACATCTCGGCCAGGGTCAGCCGGTCGCCGTAGCTGAGCCCGTTGCGTTGCCCGAAGGTGACTCCGGGCTGCTTCGGCGTGATCGTGGGCTGGTTGTTCACGGAGAACGAGAACGGGCCGTAGTGCATGATCGAGCCGAAGTCGTAGTCGAAGTAGTCACGGAAACCGGTGCACAGCTTGTCGAAGTTGTCCTCGGTGTCCGGTCGCACGTTCGCCAGGTTGATGGTGACGAAATTGTCTCGGTCGCAACGGCTTTGCTCATGCAGCACGCCGAGACTGTGGCAGCACTCGTGAATCACCACGCCGACGCTGGAGCCGTTGCTGATGCGTACCCGCTGCTCACCGCCGCGCATGCCGATCGGTGAGGAGGAGAAGTCGAGATCGCCGTTGCTGACGAATCGCACGAAGTTGGCCTGGTTGGTGCGGGCGACGAACCGGATCCCGGTGAACTGGTGGAAATGACTGATGGCATTGGTGATCCGGGCCGGGTCGGGCAGCCCGCCGTCGATGACGAACGGCACCACGCCGCCCGGCCACAGGAAGGCCGAGTCGGTCGGCAGGCCGATACCGCGGGTGCCGCCGTCGATCTCGGCGGCATAGGCCTCGACCGCCTCGACACTGCCCATGTCTATACAGCCGTCGTAGATGGCCCGGCCCTCGATGACGCTGAAATTGACCGGTGCATCGGCGAATCCGGGTCCGCTCAAGTACCCACGCCGTACGTCGGTACTGACAGCGGCCTCACCCTCACCGGTGGTGAATACCTGCACGCTGCTGGAATCGTTGTTCTCCGACATGACGGGGTCCCTCCCTGGGATGACGGCATCTGCCATTGATTCCCATGAGGTGCCACGCGGCGCCGGTGATACGTCGTTCGACGGTCGCTGTTGATCACGGACCGGCCGTGAGGCCGGCCGGTCGTCAGCGGAGCGCGCTGTAGATGCCCTGACGCAGCAGCGGACGCAGCGGGTAGGTGCTCGAGGGCAGCAGCTGGGTCATGAACACCACGACCAGGTCCTCGACCCGGTCGACCCAGAACGTGGTGCTGGCGGCGCCACCCCAGTTGAACTCGCCCGTCGAGGTCAGCATGTGTGCCGCCGCGGGGTCGATCACCACCGCTCCGGCGAGGCCGAAACCCACTCCGGTCTGGGGGATCTCGGCGAACACCGGTCGCCCGTAGCTGTCGATGTCGGCATTCCCGGGCAGGTGGTTGCGCATCATGTAGGCCACGGTGCGCGGGCCGAGCAGCCGGACGCCGTCCAGCTCACCGCCGCGGGCGAGCATCCGCGCGAACCGCAGGTAGTCCTGCCCGGTCGAGGCCAGACCGCCGCCGCCGGAGAGCAACGGTGGGTCGAGGATCAGATCGCCGAGCATGCTGTTCGTGGCCAGGCCGCCGTCCGGGGTGGCCAGATAGAGCGTGGCCAGATCGGCGCGGTCGGCCGGTGAGTCGACCCGGAACATGGTGCGCTTCATGCCCAACGGTCCGGTGATCCGCTCGGCGACGAAGTCGGCAAGGTTCTGACCGCTGACCACCTCGACCAGCCGGCCGAGCACGTCGGTCGACAGCGAGTAGTTCCAGGCGCTGCCCGGGTTGAACAGCAGCGGCAGCGAGGCGATGAAGTCGGTCGCCTCGGCCAGATCGACCCCCGGCGGGGTCGCCCACTCGTAACCCGCTGCGCACAACTGCATCTCGACCGGGTGGCTGCGATGGAACCCGTAGGTCAGCCCCGAGGTGTGGCTGAGCAGATGCCAGATCCGCACCGGCTCGGGGGTGGGCACGGTGACCGCCTTCAGGTCCGAGCCGTTCACGTAGACCCGCTGGTTCGCGAACGCCGGGAGATAGCGGTGCACCGGGTCGGTGAGGGTGAAGGCCCCCTCCTCGTAGAGCATCATCGCCGCGACGCTGGTGATCGGTTTGGTCATGGAGTAGATGCGCCACAACGTCTCCGGCGTCACCGGCTGGGCCTGTGCGACGTCACGGTGCCCGTGGAGTCTTTCGTGGGTCTCGCCGCTCGCGCCGCTGCCGACGATCAGGTGATAGCCGGGCAGTCTTCCGTCGTCCACATATCGGTCGAGCGCGGCGTAGACACGCTCGAGTGCCGTGGGATCGACGGTGGACGGCTGCTTCGTGAACGGCTGCTCGGCGGGCGGCACAGCATCTCCCTGGTTCGTGGTCTTCTCGTCGCCAGCCTGCCCAAGGTGGCCGGTCGGCACCAGTGTGAGATGCACACTGATCGTGTGTCGCGACGTGGCTGGCTCTTGTTCGGTGCTCTCTCGGTGCTGTGGGGCATTCCGTACCTGTTGATCAAGGTCGCGGTCGAGGTGCTCGAGCCGGCCACCCTGGTCTTCGCCCGGACGGCGCTGGCCGGGCTGGCGCTGTTGCCGATCGCCCTGCGCGGCGGTCATCTGCGCGGCCTGTGGGCGAAGTGGCCCTGGGTGCTGCTGTTCGCCCTCGCCGAGATCGCCGGACCCTGGATCCTGCTGGGTTACGCCGAGCAGCAGCTCTCGAGTTCGCTGACCGCGCTGCTGCTCGCCACGATTCCCTCGGTGGCGCTGATCGGCGCACGGCTGGTCGGCATCGAACGGCAGATCCGTGGACGGCGCTGGGCCGGCCTGGCGCTCGGTCTGTGCGGGGTCGCCGCGATCGCCGGCCTCGACCTGGGAGCGGGGGATCTCTGGGCGGGTGTGGCGGTGCTGTTCGTCGCGATCGGGTACGCCACGGCCCCGCTGGTGGTCACCCTGAAACTGGGCGGCGCCAGCGGCATCGGGGTCACCACGGCCGCGATGCTGATCAATGCGGTGTTGTACCTGCCGTACGCGGTGTGGCGGCACCCGCCCGTGAGCGCCGTGCCCGGCAAGGTCTGGTTGAGCGTGGTACTGCTCGGACTGCTCTGCGGCGCAGTGGCTTTCATCGTCTTCTTCGCCCTGGTCGGCGAGGTCGGGCCGGCCCGGACGTCGGTGATCACCTACCTGAACCCGGTGGTGGCGGCGTTCGCCGGGGTGCTGGTGCTCGGCGAGTCGGTGACGGCGGGGCTGTTGGTCGGGTTCCCGCTGGTGCTGCTCGGTTCGGTGCTCGCCACCTCGCGTTCCCGGCCCGCCGCGGAGGAGGGGGAGCCGCCGTCCGGCCAGGGCGATCAGCGACCGGTCACGCGCTCGGCAGACCCCGCAGCGTCCGACCCACGGCCAGGCTGACCACACCGATCACCACGACGGCGAACCCGACCAGTACCGGCACCGGGCGCCCGACCAGGGTCAGCGTGACGCCGACCGCGATCACCGGCACGGTGATGCCGAGGTAGGCGGCGAGGAACATGCCCGAGATGGTCTCGGCCTGAGCGCCGGCCGGGGCCAACCGGGCGGCCGTACCGATCGCGGCCTGGAAGACCAGCCCGACTCCGGCGCCGGCGAGCACACCGCTGATCGCGAACAGGGCCAGCCAGGCGGTGATCGCGCTCACCGCCAGGGCGATCAGTCCGATCACCATCAGCGCGCGACCCAGCCGCAGCCGGGTGTGCAGGCCGAACCTGACGAACACCACCTGGGAGAGCGCCGAGGCGCCCAGCATCGCGAACACCACGGCCCCCGCGAGCAGCCGGGACTCGTGGTGCATGACCTGGTGCAGCACGGTCGCCGCCAGTGAGGTGAACAGTCCGAGCACCGAGAAGGCCGCCGCCGCACCGATGGCGACGGAGATGAACTCGCCCCGTCCGGACGGCTCGACGCGAACCCGTTGGGGCCGGTAGGCGACCCGCTCGGCCGGCCGGTCGACGGTCTCGGGGACCGTTGCCACGACCACTCCCACGAGCACCAGGGCCACCAGGTAGACGACGAACGGCAGCCGCAACGGGTTCGGCCACCACTCGGTGAGCAGCCCGCCGGCGAGGGGTCCGATCGCGAGCCCGCCCGAGTTCACCACCGTGGCCACGGTCGAGGCGAAGCGGGATCCGCGCCGGGGACGGGCCACGGCCTGCAGTTCGGCCAGGTGCGCGGTGGCCGCGGCGGTGAGCATGCCGATGCCGAACCCGCAGATGAACCGCGCGATCAGCCACACCCCCACGGCGGTCGAGAGGGTGAACAACAGCGCACTGAACACCTCGACGGCCACCGCGATCAGCACCATCCGGCGCCGTCCGTAGTGATCGCTGAGGTGGCCGACGAGGAACAGGCCGGCGATCACGCCGAATCCGTAGGCGGCGAAGATCACCGTGATCATGAACGCCGGGAAGCCCTCGGTCGCCTGGTACAGCGGGTAGAGCGGGGTGGGCACGGTCGTGAACGACATCAGCGTGAGGAAGCTGAACGCCACCAGCCAGAAGGCCACCGCGTGCCTGGTCGTACCGGTCGCGCCTGGGCCGGTCGGGTTCGGGCCGGTCGGGTTCTGGTTGGTCGGGCTCGGGCTCGGGCTGTTCGGATCAGGAGAGTTCGAGCCTGCCGAGGAGGCGAGCGCTTCACGGGTCACCCATCCACTGTGACCCCAAGGCGTTATCGAGTCCAACGAGGAATCATGTATCCACTGATCGGCATTCTCGATTGACGGGCGGACTGTCCGGGGACAGCATCGCGCCATGGAGACCCGCCATCTGGAATTCTTCGTCGCGGTCGCCGACGAACTCAGCTTCACCAGGGCCGCCCGCCGGGTGAGCGCCGTCCAGTCGACGATCTCGGCGGGTGTCGCCGCGCTGGAGAAGCAGATCGGCACCAGCCTGTTCGTGCGCTCGACCCGTCAGGTGCGACTGACCCCGGCCGGTGAGGAACTGCTGCCCCGGGCCCGCCGGGTGGTGGCGGAGGTCGGCGCGATGCGCAGCATCGGTGACCAGACCCGCAAGGGCTTGCGTGGCCGGATCAGGGTCGGCGTGATCACCGCGATGGCGATCGACATCCCGGGCATTCTTGGCCGGTTCCATGCCGCGCATCCGGGGGTGGAGTTGAGCCTCTCGCTGTCTCCCCGCGGCTCGGGTGGACTGCTCGAGGAGGTGCGCCGAGGCCGGTTGGACGTCGCCTGGATAGGTGTCGGGGACGACGAGCCGGCGATCACCGATCTGCACGTGCTGCCGGTGGAGACGCTCACCTATTCGGCGTTCCTGCCCCGGTCGCACCCGCTGGCCAGGGAGTCGGGGCCGATCTCGATCGAGGCCCTGCTCGACGAGCCGCACATCGACATGCCTCGCGGTTTCGGCAACCGCGACCAGGTCGACAGGTGGCTCGCCGGCCACGGCCTGCGCCGGCGGGTGATCGCGGAGATCCCTGATCTGCAACAGATTCCGGCCTTCGTCGCGGCGGGACTGGGCATCGCGGTGAACCTCGCTCACGTCGGGCGTGACGTGCCCGGTGTGGTCGCCCGGCCGGTGATCCCGGTACTGGAATGGCGGCTGTGGCTGGTGGCCGCCCGCAGGGACCGGCCGCCGGCCGTCGACGCGCTGCTCCGGGTTGCGCAGGCCGGCATTGCTCGGGATGGCATTGCTCAGGACCGGATAGCTCAGGACGGCGCCCCGACGGCCGACAGGTGACTTGCGTGGCCGTGGTGACTGAGCCCACTGGCAGTGGATTTGAGCCGCCTCAGGCCGCGATGCGATACTGAATCCATTGCGAAACCGCAATACAGCAACGAAATCTGGAGTTGGTAGACATGTCAGGCCTCGCGTCGATTCTGCGGATCCGTCGTGAGAAGTCGGCCGACGATCGAGCCCTGCTTCGAGCCATCGAGACGGCCGGCGCCAAGACCACGCGCGAGGAACTCATCGCGGTGGCCCAGCGCAACGGCCTCTGATCCGAATCTGACTGAGCCGAATCTGACCCGTCGAATCTGACCGGGTCGAACCTGGCCGGGCCCCGAGCCTGCGCCGCGGGGCCCGGGGCTCACTCCTCGGTGGCGAACCCCTCGAAGTCCTCGGGTGTGTACTCGCGCGACTCGACCAGCACCATCCAGTTGCCCGAGTTGTCACGCATCAGGGCCTCGACCCCGTAGGGACGATCGGTCGGCTCCTGCAGGAACTCCACGCCCTTGGCCTTGAGCTCCTCGTAGGTCTTGCGGCAGTCGTCGACCGCCAGCCCGAGGCCGGGCAGGCCGCCGTCGTCCTGAGCTCGTCTCATGGCCGCGATCAGGTCGTCGGAGAGTGGTTTGCTCGGGGTGGTCAGATGCAGACTGAGTTCGGGCTGGCTCGGGTGAACGACTGTGCACCAACGGAAGTCGGGTCCGAGCTGCAGGTCCTCACTCGGGGTGAAGCCGAGGATCTCGGTGTAGAACGTCTTGGCCTCGTCGATGTCCTTGACCCAGACCGAGACCAGCGAAGTGTTCGTAATCATGGGTTCGAGCCTACGAACCGTCAGCCTTCGGCGCTTCTCCTGGATTGCGCACCTCGACCAGACCGCGCATGAAGATGTGACAGCCCGGGATGCGGGGTGCACCGCTGCGTGAGTAGCGGCGCTGGAAGTCGCTGGGTGACTCCCCGACGATCTCGGTGAACCGGGCGCTGAACGACCCGAGGCTCGAGTAGCCGACGGTGTGGCAGACCTCGGTGACCGTCAGGTTCGTGGCCCGCAACAGATCTTGTGCGCGCTCGACGCGACGCTCGCTCAGGCAGGCGACCGGGGTGAGCCCGTAGGTGAGCTTGAACGAGCGCAAGAAGTGAAACTTGCTCATACCGGCCAGGTTTGCCAGTTCATCGAGGTCGATCGGGTCGGCGAAGTGGCGGTCGATGTGATCCCGCGCCCGGCGCAGGTGAATGAGCACGTCGCCGGGGACGCGTCGGGGTTCGTTGCCGGCCATCGGTGAACAGCCTACGAAACCGCCTCCGGAATCGCCGGGTCGCCGGCGGTGCGGCGACGGGCGTGCACGGGCCGTGGTGCGTCGTCCGGCCCGAGTACCTGAACCAGGTCGCGATAGAGCCCGTCCCGCTCGAGCAGTTCCTGATGGGTGCCGGTGGCCCGAACGCGTCCGCCCTCGAGCAGGATCACCAGGTCCGCCAGTGCGGCGTGCTCGAGATCGTGTGTGGCGACCAGGGTGATCCGGTCCCGTCCGGACTGGTGCGTCCACTCGCGCAGCGACGTCATCACCCGGCGGGCCGAGAGCGGATCCAGCCCGGAGGTGGGTTCGTCGAGCACCAGTACCGGGGTGTCCCGCAGATAGGCCCGGGCCAGGGCCAGACGTTGCCGCTGCCCTCCGGAGAGCCCGGCACCGCCGGAGCCGAGAGGGGTGTTCCACCGTTGCGGCAGCGCCTCGACGACGTCGAGGACGTCGGCGGCCTCGGCCGCGAGCCGCAGTTCACCGGTCGGTGCCTCGGCTCGTCCGAACCTGACCGCCTCGGCGATGCTGCCACCGACCAGAACCGGCTCCTGGGGAACCAGAGTGGTCAGCTCCCGGGCCTCTCCGGCCGACATGGTGCGTAGGTCGTTGCCGGCCCAGGAGACGCTGCCGCGCTCGGGATCGTGCAGCCGGGCGAAGAGTCCGGCCAGCGTCGATTTGCCGCTGCCGCTCGGGCCGGCCAGCACGGCCAGGGTGCCCGGGAAGAGACGCACCGACACGTCGTCCAGCACCGGAACCGTCCCGGCGGTCGTGCCGGCGGTCGAGTCGGCAGGCGTGCCGGTGCTCGGCCGGGTGCGGCTGAAGGTGATGCCGGCAAGGCCGAATCCCTTCTCCGAGAGGGGAACGGCGGATCTGTGCATCGCGGCCGCCACCGCTTCGTCGAAGGTCTGCTCGGGCACCGCCGAGGGCAGCCGCAAGATCTCGCGGACCCGTTCGGCGGCGATCCTGCCACGGGCGACGACCACGCCGAACTCGCCGAGTGCGGTCAGCGGCGGATAGAGGAAGCCGGCGAAGGTGAGAAAGGCGACCAGGCCACCCACGGTGAGAACGCCCCGACCGATGTCGAGGCAACCCAGGCCCAGAACCGCGACCAGCACGGCCATCTCGATGCCCTCGCGAACGGGCCCCTGCACCGAGAGCAGCCGCGCCGTGCGCATCCTGGCGCCCAGCACCGACCCGGTGGCGGTCGTGAACCTTTGGCGCACAGTCGATTCGGCGTTGTGCGTCTGGATCGCGGTCAGCGCATCGGCGGCCTCCGCGAACGAGGTGGTGAGTTCGGCGTCGGCCACTCGCTCGGCGCGGGCGGCTCGCCCCGCGGGACGTTCGAGCGCTCGGTTGATCAGCCACAGCACCGGTAGTGAGCCGATCAGAACCAGCGCCAGGTCCCAGCGCGTGGCGATGGCGGCGGTCGCGAAGACGACGACGGCGACGGCCGAGCCCGCGACGTCCACGATGCCGGTCACGGCGAGGCCCTGCACGTCGTCGACGTCATTCGTGACGCGCGAGAGCAGGTCTCCGCGGCCGACACCGCCCGGGCCACGCTGGTCGTCGGAGTCGGCGCCGAGCACGCGGTCGAACATGCGGGTGCGCAGCCCGGCCTTGAAGCGTTCGGAGGCCCGCGCCGTCACCAGTGTTCCGACGCATGATGCGGCGACCGCCAGCACGGCGACCAGAATCCACCATCGGGCCTGGTCCCAGAAGGCGGCGGCGGTTCGTTCGGCCAGTGTCTGGTCGATGATCCGGGACATCAGGGAGATCGCCGCGGCGTCGCACAGGGTGGCGATCGAGAAGGCAAGAATCGCGACGACGATCGAGCCGGTGCCGATGTCGGCGCGTAGATCGGCGAGCAGACGTGGCCGCCGGCTGTGGGCCGAACGCGACTCGGGGGCCGGTGGGTTGGTCCCACCGGCCCCCAACGGCGACACAGATGTCACTTGCAGTCCGGCGAGGCCGGCCTACGGGCCTCGGTGCCCTGCTGCTGGTTCTGCGCGGCCGCCTCGGTACGCAGCGGACGGCGGACCCGGTGCTTCACGATCTTCGGGGTGGGCATGCTGTTTCTCCTTGTCTGTCAACCACTTTCGTGATCTCCCGGAATGTCCGGGTGACAGCAAGGAGCCTCCGGCCGAGAGCTGAGAGCCTCGGCGGAGTGCACTGTCTTGAGCCTGTCAGTTGCGACGTCCGCGACGTGGCGCCGGTCACGGACGTCGCGCCGGTGGTGTCGAGGGTCAGGCGGGCTCGTCGGCCCACACGGGCGTGATCGGGGTGTTCAGGTCGACGACCTTGTTGCCGGTGACGTAGGCCTCGGTTCCCGCGCGGTAGGACGGCGACAGCTTGATGTAGTCGTTGCTGTAGGGCTTCTGGATCCGGTTGTTGCTGATGGTGCCCAGTCGCCAGCCTGCGGGGACCGTGAACTTGCCCGGAATGGCGATGATGCTGCGCGAACCTCCGTAGAGCCAGTTGCGGTCGACGGTGACGTCGCTGATCCTGCTGGTGTTGGGGCTGAACGTGATCACCTGACCCGTCACGAACGGTGCGTAGGCGCTCGTTCCCCGGCCGGTGCGGGTGGAAACCTTGGCCACCAAGCGGTTTCCGCGAATGCTGATGGCCGAGTTGCCCTGGATCTGCACCCCGTCGTTGTGCGTCCAGGGTCGGTTCCCCGCATTGTCGGGGGCGTAGAACGACAGTTGGTCGACGTGATTGCCTTCGATGCGCACGTTCGCCGCGCCGCTGTTGTACTTGTTGAACACCCCGAACCCGTCGACCACGTCGTAGCACTGGTTGCGGTAGGCGTAGTAGTCGTGGCCGACAACGGCGTTGTGGTACTCGTTGGCCGTCGCCGGAGCCTGGTGCAGGGTGTTGAACCGGATCGTGCAGTTCGCCACTGCCGCGGCGACACAGTCGATCAGGGCCGAGTTCACCGTGCCACCCCGGCCGAGCACCTCGCAGTTCTCGATGGTGACGTTCGCCGCCGCGACCACGATGCGTCCGGTGACGCGCCGGTTGCGGATGACCGT
>DAIOVT010000071.1:0-12000 GCA_036758885.1 Kineosporiaceae bacterium | reverse complement strand
GATCGGCGGCCTGCTCACCGCGCTGGTCATCTATCTGCTCGCCTACCGTCGCGGTGTCGAGGGGCTGCGGTTGATCGTGGTCGGCATCGCCGTCACCGCGATGCTCGGCTCGGTGACCACCTACCTGCTGCTGCACACCGAACTCTGGCGGGCGATGCTCGCCGCGATCTGGGGCGCGGGCAGCATCAACGGCATGGACTGGACCGAGGTGCGTGCGGTGGCGGTGACGGTGCTGGTCGCGCTGCCGCTCGCCCTGATCCTGGGACGGCGCCTGGCCGCCCTGGAACTCGGTGACGACACCGCCGCCGCGCTCGGCGTCCGGGTCGAACCGATCCGGCTGGCCCTGGTGCTGGTCGGCGTCGCCCTGGTCGCCGTCCCGAGTGCGCTGACCGGCCCGATCCAGTTCGTGGCGCTGTCGGCCCCGCACATCGCCCGGGGACTGACCCGCGGCACCGGTGCGCAACTGTTGCCGTCGGCCCTGGTCGGGTCGGTGCTGATGGTGGTCTGCGACGCGTTCGCCCAGCACCTGTTCTCGCCGACGATCCTGCCGGTGGGGCTGGTCACCATCGTCCTCGGCGGCATGTATCTGACCTGGCTGATCGCCCGCCAGGTGAGGAGGGAGTACTGATGGTGCGACGTCGCAAGGCCGGCCCGGCAGGCGGGGACACCGCAGGCGGGGATACCGCAGTCGGGGACACCGCTGCGCGGGACGCCTCCGGTGGGGACGGCGCTCGACAGACCAGGCACGTCCCCCTGGCCGCCGAGCGGATCACCTACGGCTACACCGACCGGCCGATCGGCACCGATCTCGACCTGCTGGTGCCCGAGGGGTCGTTCACGGTGATCGTCGGGCCGAACGCTTGCGGCAAGTCGACCTTGCTGCGGGTGCTCAGCAGACTGCTCAGACCGACGGCCGGACGGGTGGTTCTCGACGGCCGGAGCATCGCCGAGCAACCCTCCCGGGAGGTGGCCAAGCGGCTCGGACTGTTGCCGCAGACCTCGATCGCACCGGAGGGCATCTCGGTCACCGACCTGGTGGCACGTGGCCGGTTCCCGTATCAGTCGGCGCTGCGCCAGTGGTCACAGGCCGACGAGCGGGCGGTGCAGGAAGCGCTGGCCGCGACCGCGACGGCCGAACTGGCCGACCGTATGGTCGACGAACTCTCCGGCGGTCAGCGTCAGCGGGTGTGGGTCGCCATGGTGCTCGCCCAGCAGACCCCGCTGCTGCTTCTCGACGAGCCGACCACCTTCCTCGACATCGCCCATCAGCTCGACCTGCTCGAACTGTTCGCCGACCTCAACCTCAACACCGGCCACACCATCGTCGCGGTGTTGCACGACCTCAACCATGCCGCCCGGTACGCGGACCGGGTGATCGCCATGCGCGACGGGCAGGTCGTGGCGACCGGGTCGCCCCGGGAGGTGTTCACCGCCGAGCGGGTCGAGCAGATCTTCGACCTGCCTGCCCAGGTGATCGACGACCCGGTCACCGGGACGCCGCTGATCGTTCCCGATCTCCGGCGGCGCCGTCCGGCTGCTGCTGCGGCCGCGGATCAGCCCGCCGAAGCGGTCCAGGCCGCCCAGAGCGTGCCGTAGCGTCCACCGCGCTCGACCAGTTCGGTGTGGCTGCCCTGTTCCACGATCTCGCCCTGCTCCATCACCACGATCCGGTCGGCCGCGGCGGCCTGGGTCAGCCGGTGCGCGATGATCAGCGCCGTCCGGTTCCGGGTGATCGCCATGGCGGCGCTCTCCAGCTGACGGGCGCCCTGCGAACCGGCCTCGGCGGTGGCCTCGTCGAGAACCACGACCGCCGGGTCGCGCAGGGCGACCCGGGCCAGGGCCAGCTGCTGCGTCTGTGCCGCCGACAGCGTGCGTCCGTCGGAACCGACCCGCGAGTCCAGCCCCTGCGGCAGCGCGGCGACCCAGCCCCAGGCCCCCGCGACCGTCAGCGCCTGCTCGAGTTGCCGGTCGTCGGCGCCGGGCCGGGCCAGGTCGAGGTTCTCCCGGATCGTCCCGTCGAACACATGCAGCTCCTGGGAGACCAGGACGACCTTGTCGCGCAACGGTCCGCCGTCCCGCACCGGTGCGCCGTCGATGCTCACGGTGCCCGAGCTGGGTGACATCACACCGGCGGCGATTGCGCCCAGGGTCGTCTTGCCGGCGCCGGTGCGTCCGACGATGGCGACCCGCTCGCCGGGATCGAGCCGCAGGTCGACGTCGTTCAGAACCGGGGTGCCGTCCCCGTAGTGGTGCCCGACGCCGACCAGCTCGAGCCGGCCGACGGCATCGGAACCCGTTGTGCCGGTAGAGCTCTCGGCCCGTTCGGGCCGGGGGATCATCGCCGCTCCGGCCAGCCTGGCCAGCGCCGCGCCGGCGGACTGCAGCTCGTCGAAGAGCACGAGCAGGGCACCGATCGGGTTGAACAGGCGATGGAAGTACAGGGCGGCCGCGGTCACCGCACCCACCGACGCCGCATCGGCCCGGACCAGCAGGAACCCGGTGGCCATGATCGAGATCATGCCGACCATCTCGACGGCGTTGTTGTGTGCCAGGAACCGGGTGAGCAACCGGAACACGTCGAGAGCGATCACCCGTGCACCGTTCGAGGTGGCGGTGATCCTGCTCAGCTGTTCCTGTCCCCGGGAGAAGGCGCGGAGCGTCCGCTCGGCGTGCATGCCGCCGACCAGTGCCTCTGCCCGCTCGCCGATGGCCACCCGTTCGCGGGCGTAGTACGGCGCCGAACGGGGCAGGTACCAGAGCAAGGACCACAGGTAGAGCGGCGCGGTCAGCAGACCGGCCAGGGCAAGGCGCCAGTCGAGGGCGAACAGGCCACCGACGGTGAGCACGATCGCGACGATCGAGGTGAGCAGCAGCGGCACCACCTCGACCAGCGACTGGGCCACGGCACGCACGTCGTCGCCGACCCGGGAGAGCAGGTCACCGGTGCCGGCCTCCTCGAGCCGGGCGGTGTCCAGACCGAGTGCCCGGTCGAAGACCTCCTCACGGATCTCGGCCAGGGCCGGTTCGGCCGCGGCGGCCAGGGCCCAGCTGGAGACCGCGGTGAGTACCCCGCCGACCACGGCGGCGGCGGCGATCCAGCAGACCGCCCGGATCACGGTGCTCTCGGCGTCCGCCCGCCCCGCGGCCACCGCGTCGACCACGCCGCCGAGCACCCAGGGCGCGACCAGCCCGCACAGACCGGCGATCACGTAGGTGGCAGCGGCGAGTGTCAGCGGTCCCGGTCGCGAGCGCAGCAGCCGCCACGCCGTCGCCATCGTCTCGCGGCGGTCGGCGACCGGCAGCAGCACCCGGGTGGTCGCGTTCGCCGGGGGATCGGTGGGGGAACCGGCGGACGGGGAGGGCGTGCTCATCGCAGCACCGCCTCGCGATAGTCGGGGTCGCTGAGCAGATCGCGATGCGCGCCCTGGGCCTGCACCCGGCCCTGATGTACCAGCAGCACCCTGTCGGCCACGCCGAGCAGTGCCGGAGCGGTGGTGATCAGCACCGTGCTGCGCAACGGGCCGCCGTTGTGCCGGACGTCGCGGATCCCTGCGGCGATGCGCTGCTCGGTCACCGCGTCGACCGCCGTGGTGGGGTCGTGCAGCACCAGGATCTGCGGGTCGGCGGCCAGGGCCCGGGCCAGTGCCAGCCGCTGTCGCTGACCACCGGAGAGGTTCTCCCCGCGGGCGGCCGTCGGATGATCGAGTCCTTCGGCGAACAGGGTGGTCACCTCGTCGACCGCGCAGGCTCGCAGAAGCTGGTCGCGCTGTGCCTGCGACAGATGGTCGGCGCCGATGTTCGAGCGCAGCGTGCCGTCCAGGACGTCGGCGTGATGCGGGGCCACGACCAGTTGCCGACGGACGTCGTCCAGCCGGGCGTCCGACAGCGCCACGCCACCGAGCCGCACCGGGTGCGAGGTGCCCGCCAGATCCTCCAGCTGGGCCTCGGCGGCCAGGATCAGCGCCAGGTCGTCGGCGTGCGCGGGGTCGGTGGAGGCCACCGCGACCAGTTCTCCCGGAGCGACGTCCAGGGTCAGGCCGGTCAGGGTCGCGTAGCGCACCGGATCGACGCTGAGCGCCACCGGACGGTTCGCCGGGATCTCGCCGTCGCCGCCGCGCACCAGCGGGTCGCCGCCCAGGAAGGTGGCGATCCGGCTCGCGCAGGCCATGAGGCTGCCGTACTGCGCGCTCAGCTCACCCAACCCGCTCATCGGTTCGGCGAGGAACTGGGCGAGACCGACGACGGAGACGAGTTCGCCTACGGTGATCTGCCCGGACAGCGCCAGCCGCCCGGCGAAGAAGGCCACCGCGGCCAGGAAGAGGCCGCTGAGGATCATCGTGGCGCCGGAGATCTCGCCGTAGGTACGGGCGCTGCGCACACTGGCATGCATGGCGGCGCGGGAGGCGCCCCGGTATCTGAGGATCGCCTGCGCCTCTCCGCCGATGCCCTTCAACGGACGCAGCCCCTGCATGAAGTCGGTGGCGATGCCGGCGGCCCGGGCCACGGTCTGCTGCTGGACGTCGACGTGCCCGGCGATCCGCGGGGTCACCAGGCGCAGCAGGACCAGCACCAGCAGACAGCCACCGATCACCGCGAGCCCGAGCCGCAGGTCGATGCGCAGCAGCAGGACGGCGGTCACCGTGACCCCGGTGAAGGCGACCAGCAACCGGGCCGGGAGGCCGAGACCGTAGCCGGTCTGGTCGGCGTCCGAGGTCGCCAGCGACAACATCTCACCGGGGCTCTGCGTGGTGCGGACCCCTTCGGGCGCGAGCACGCGTTCGGCGATCTCGACGCGGAGCCGGTGCATCTCCTCCTGCTGGGCGGCGAGATTCAGCCGGGCGCCGAACCGGTAGCCGTTGGAGAGCACGGTGAACAGCACGACGAACGCGCCCAGGCAGAGCAGCAGGGCCCGGAGGTCGCGGGTCAGCACCGCCTGGTCGACCGTGATACCGATCAGCACCGGTACCAGTGACTCGCACGACTGCCACAGCACCAGCAGAAGCCCGCCCGGGACGAGTCGGCCACGTTGCCTGAGCACGGAGCGGCGGATCAGTGCCGCCCCGGTGCGGGGATGCCCGGCGGACGACGACGACACCGGCTCTCCTCTCCTTCGCGTCAGCTCTCACCGCCGCGCGACGATCCTAACTTAGGTAAACCTAAGTGACATGTCGGCCACCGGCGCAACGTCGCTGCGCCGAGCTGTGGACAACGGCGCCGTCCGCCGGGCTGGGGACGGGACGAGCCCGCTGTTACGTCCACAGGCGCGGCTCGGCCGAGGTTTTCCACAGCCGATCGTCGAGTGGATGCGAGCCGGGCCCGAACCGGGTTTCTCTGGTCCTCTTCCCGGCGCCCGCCGGGGGAACGGAGCAGATCATGAATCACAACCACGTGCTGGTCACCGGCACCGTAGCGACCCGGCCGCAGCGCCGTGCCTTCAACGAGAGTGTCGACGTGACCACTTTCCGGCTCGCGGTCAACTCCCGCCGCCTCGACGACCGTGGCGAGTGGGTCGACGGCCGTACCACCTGGGTGACCGTCGAGTGCTGGCGGTCCCTGGCCCGCCACGCCGCGGTGTCGTTGGCCGTCGGCAACCGGGTGCTCGTGCACGGCAAGCTCATCTCCTCGGAATGGGAGAGCGAGAACGGCCGCCGGTCCAAGGTGCTGATCGAGGCCGCCGGGATCGGCCCCGACCTGACCTTCGGTGCGGCGACCTTCGTGCGAGGCGCGCAGGGCGCGGCGGCGGGTGAGGCCGAGCCCGGTGAGGACGGCGACGACGACGACACGGCCGATGACCCGGGCGATGCCGGCGCAGCCGCGCCGTCGTGGTTCTCGCCGGCCGGTGAGGCCGAGGACACCGCGCCGATCCAGATCGATCCGCTGCGCGATCGGGAGGGCAGCCCGGTCGGGGTCTGAACCGTGCGTGCCGCGGTTTCGGTGTGACGGGCGGCGTGCGGCAGGATCGTCGCGTGTCCCGCCCTCGCGCTCGCGTCGCCACCGCCCCGCGCCCGGGACCGGGACCGGGACCGGGCAGACGATCCGCGGCGGTGCTCGCACCGGTGGTAGGGGTGGGTCTCGGCTGCGCCGCCGACCTGCTGTTCGCCGACCCGCGGCGGGGCCACCCGGTGGCCGCGTTCGGATCGTTCGCCACTCGCCTCGAGCGTGCGTGCTACGCGGATTCGCGTGGCCGGGGTGTGCTGCACGCAGCGGTCGCGACCGGCGGTGTGGTGGCGCTGGCGGCCGGCGTCGACCGTACGGTCCGCGGCCGGCCCGTCGCCTCGGCGCTCTTCACCGCGGCGGCGGTCTGGGCGGCCCTGGGCGGGACGTCGCTGGCGGACGAGGGTGAGGCCATGGCCGATCTGCTCGAGAGCGACGATCTTGCCGGTGCCCGGAAGCGGCTCAGCCACCTGTGCGCCCGGGACGCCTCCGATCTGGACGCCGGCGAACTCGCCCGGGCCAGCGTGGAATCACTTGCCGAGAATCTCTCCGACGCGGTGATCGCGCCGTTGTTCTGGGCCGGGATCGCCGGTGCCCCAGGGGTTCTCGGCTACCGGGCCGCGAACACGCCCGACGCGATGGTCGGCTATCGCTCGGCCCGGTACCGCAACTTCGGCTGGGCGAGCGCCCGGCTGGACGATCTGGTCAACCTGGCGCCGGCCCGGCTCAGCGTCGGCTTGATCGCGCTCGCGGCGGTCGGTCGCGGCGGAACGGGGGGCGGTTCCGGTGGGGCGGCCCGGCAGGCCTGGACGACCGGGCTCGGCGAGGGGGCGCACCATCCCAGCCCGAACGCCGGTTACCCGGAGGCGGCCATGGCCGGGGCGTTGGGCGTGCGGCTCGGGGGTGGCCGGAACAACTATCACGGGCAGGTCGAACAACGGCCGGCCCTCGGCGCTGACGGCCGTGAGGTGGACGCCGCTGACCTGCGCGATGCGGTGACGATGGTGCGGCGCACTACGGTTCTGGCGATGGCCGCGACGCTGATCGTTCGTCTGACGGGCGTCGCGGTGGGGCTGTGGCGCGGCAGGCACCGCCGTGGCGATCTCGCCGGCAGCTGAGAACCGGCAGTTGAGAAGGGGCAGGCAGGCAATGAGTATCGATCCGAGCGGAACCTCCGACGAGGGTGTCACCGAACAGGAGGCCCGCCTGCGGCAATTGGCGGCCTCGGTTCCGGGCATCGACCCTCAGGCTGCCGCAGCCGCCCAGCAACGGCAGGCACAGCTCACCAAACCCGCTGGGGCGCTGGGGGTTCTGGAGGATCTGTCGGTACAGCTCGCCGGTGTGGCCGGGGTCTGTCCGCCGCCGGTGCCCGAGCGGGCGGTGGTCGCCGTCTTCGCCGGCGATCACGGGGTGCTGGCCCAAGGGGTCTCGCCATGGCCGCAAGAGGTCACCGCCGCCATGGTCGGTGGCATCTGCGCGGGCTCGGCGGCGGTCAACGTGATCTCGCGGCAGGTGGGGGCGACGGTCGTCCCCGTGGACGTCGGCGTGGCCGGCGACCTGCCGGAGGAGCTTCCCGGACTGCTCCGCCGCCGGGTGCGCCCGGGAACCGCCGACCTGACGATCACCGAGGCGATGACCCGCGCGGAGGCCGTGCAGGCCATGCTGGTCGGGGCCGAGGTGGCCCGGTCGGTGATCGCCGAGCACGGGGCTCAGGTGCTGCTCACCGGTGACATGGGCATCGGCAACACCACGGCGTCGGCGGCATTGATCGCGGCGTTCACCGGCGCGGAGCCGCGAACGGTCACCGGCCGGGGCACCGGGGTCGACCACGCCACGCTGGAGCTCAAGGTCAAGGTGATCGAGACGGCGCTGGTGCAGCACGCGGCCGCGGTGGAGTCAGCAGTGGAGGATCCGGTCGGTGTGCTGGCCGCCATGGGCGGTCTGGAGCACGCCGCGATCGCCGGGTTCATTCTGGGTGCGGCGGAGGCCCGGGTACCGGTGATCCTCGACGGGGTGATCGCCGGGTCGGCCGCTCTCGCCGCCCACGCACTGGCCCCGCGGGCCCGCGACGCCTGTGTCGCCGGGCACCGCTCGGTGGAACCGGGACACACCGCGGCGCTCGAACACATCGGCCTGCGTCCCTTGGTCGACCTCGACCTGAGACTGGGCGAGGGCACCGGTGCACTGCTGGCCCTGCCGATCGTGCAGTCCGCGGCCAGGGTGCTTGGCGAGATGGCCACCTTCGAGGAAGCCGGGATCGAGGCCTGAGTCCTGCGGCGTCCCGGATCCTCACGCGCAGAGCCGTGACCTGGAACGCGACCTGAGCCCCGACCTGAGCCCTGACCTGAGCTCTGACCTGAGCTGTGAGTTCTGACATGAGACCTGACGGTAGGAACATGCAGCCCGCCGAGAACCAGCCGTACCTGGTCGGCCTGCACCTGGCCGGCCGGCGAGTGCTGGTCGCCGGTGGGGGACCGGTGGCCGAGCGCCGGCTGCCGGCCCTGCTCGCGGCGGGCGCCGATGTCGAGGTGGTCTCACCACGGCTCACGCCACAACTGCACGGCCGGCATCAGTGCGGTGAGATCACCTGGCAGGCAAGGGATTTCCGGGCCGCGGATCTGGACGGCGCCTGGTACGCCCTCGCACTGACCGATTCCGCCGCGGTCAACGCCGACGTGGTGAGCGAGGCACGCAGGAGGCGGATCTTCTGCGTCCGCGGCGACGACGCCGCGCAGGGCGATGCCAGCACCCCGGCGACCGCGCGCCACGACGTGTTGCAGGTCGGCGTCCTCGGCGGCGGTGATCCGCGGCGGGCCGCGTCGCTGCGCGACGAGGTGCTCGAGGCGTTGCAGGAAGGGACGTTCGACGTCCGGCGCCGCCGAACCGCCGAGCCCGGCGGAGAGGGGTCAGACCAGGCGCAGCCAGACCGCTGAGTCACCGGCCAGACGCTCGCCCTGTCCGGTGTCGGTGAGCGCGTCGTCCGAACTGGCCAGCAACAGCTTGCCCGCGGCGACCTCGACCGGCAGTGCAACCGGTTCGGGCCCGGTGTTCACCACGCAGGCGAGCACCGCCGTGCCGTCGACCAGACGCTGGAAGGCGAGCACGTCGTCGCCGTCCAGATCGAGCCAGCGCAGCGCCTGGCGGTCACCCGCCCCCAGGGCTCCGACGGCGGAAAGCTCCCGGCGCAACCTCAGGGCGGTGCGGTAGAAGGTCAGCATCGAGGCCGGGTCGCGGTCCTGCTGCTGCACGCACAGCTCGGCCCAGGCCGGGGGCTGCGGCAACCAGCCCGGTCCGTCGCTGAACCCGAGCGAGGGCGCGGAGTCGTTCCAGGGCAACGGAACCCGGCAGCCGTCCCGGCCACGCTCGGTGTGCCCGGACCGCGTCCAGATCGGGTCCTGCAACAGGTCCTCGGGCAGGTCCTCCACCTCCTCCAGACCGAGTTCCTCGCCCTGGTAGAGATAGACGCCGCCGGGCAGGGCCAGCTCCAGCAGCAGCGCGGCGCGCGCCCGGCGCCGTCCGAGGGTCAGATCGGCCTTGCCATAGGCCTTGCCGTGCAACGGATCCGCCGAGGTCCGCGCCTCGGGCCGGCCCAGCCGGGTGACGTGCCGGGTGATGTCGTGGTTCGAGAGCACCCACATCACCGGCGCCCCGACGGCGTCGTGCGCGGCGAGACTGGAGGACGCCGTCCGGCGGAGCGCCTCGGCGTTCCAGGGGGCGATCACGAAGTCGAAGTCGAAGGCGGTGTGCAGTTCGTCGGGGCGCAGGTAGGCGGCCAGCCGAACCTGATCGGCCACCCACACCTCGGCCACGAAGATCCGCTCCGGGTCGTACTCCTGAGCGACGCGGCGCCAGTCGCGATAGATCTCGTGGACGTCGTCGCGATCCCAGAACGGATGCCCGGTCCGGCCCACGGCGCCGAGCAGTTCGGTCTCGACCTCGGCCGGGGCCAGGTCACGAAGATCGGGGTCCTTGGACAGTCCGTGAGCTACGTCGATGCGGAAGCCGTCGGCTCCCCGGTCGAACCAGAACCGCAGAATGTCCTCGAACTCGGCCCGCACCCGTGGGTTCTCCCAGTTGAGATCGGGCTGCTTGGTGTCGAACAGGTGCAGGTACCACTGCCCCGGGCTGCCGTCCGCCTCGGTGATCCGGTGCCAGGCGCTACCGCCGAAGACCGACTGCCAGTTGTTCGGCGGTTCCGCGCCGTCCGCCCCTGACCCGTCGCGGAAGTGATAGAGCTCGCGCTCGGGCGACCCGTGCCCGGCCTTCAGTGCGGCCACGAACCACGGATGCTCGTCCGAGGTGTGGTTCGGCACCACGTCGAGCAGAACGCGAAGACCCAGGGTGTGCGCCTCATGGATCATCGCCTCGGCCTGACCCAGGGTGCCGAGACCGGGATCGATGTCGCGGTAGTCGGCGACGTCGTAGCCCGCGTCGGCCTGGGGGGAGGGATACCAGGGATTGATCCAGATCGCGTCGACACCCAGGTCGGCCAGGTACGGCAGGTGGGTCCGGATGCCGTTCACATCACCCAGGCCGTTGGCGTCGCTGTCGGCGAAGCTGCGGATGTAGACCTGATAGGTCACATCACCGCGCCACCACTGCCGGGGATCGGTGGGGGAGGAGGCAGTCGCTTCGGTGTCGGATGTCACTGCGTCGGATGTCGCTGCGTTGGACGTCACCGCAAGACTGTAAGCGCTTGCGCCCGCTGCACGCAGCAGGGACGCAAGCGCTCGTGCCGAAATCGGCGGGTCAGACGGCCAGCGACTGGATCGAGGCGCCGAGCGAGGGCAGCGCCTGCTCGACCATTCCCTTGGCCTTGCCGCGCAGACCGCCGTAGATCTTGGCGATCGCGGCGTGCTCGGGGTTGTTGGCCCGGATGTCGGTGACGCTGAGCAGTGCGTCGGCGGCCTGGCTGCTGTTGGCGGCCAGGTAGTCACCGAACGGCTGGCCGCCCCGGGCGTCCCAGAACGGCTGCAGCTCGATCGCGAACTCGGGGAGCATCTTGTCGATCGCCCGGGGCACCAGGTCGGACTTGATCGAGGTGACCGCCTTGAAGCCGGCCTTCAGCGCGATGCCCGAGATCCCGGAGCGGGACTGCACCTCCGACTCGGCCAGTTTGGACAGGGTCGCGACCGCCTGCGGACGGCGGGCGGGGTCGGTGAGGATCTCGGTCAGGGTCTGCGAGGTCACGGGGGCGTCCTTTGATCTGTGGCGGGTGATCGGGCCGGGTCGTCGGAAGAAGATCCAGGGGCTCACGGGGCCTTGCGCAGTTGCCGGACCCGGAGCGCGAGAAGACATTACAGGCACCCGGGCCGCTCGGCGGCGCGTCCGGAAGGGTCGCCGCAGCCCGGTAGCCTGGCAGTCATGGCGGAATTCATCTACACCATGACCAAGGCACGTAAGGCGCTGGGCGACAAGGTCATCCTGGACGACGTCAGCATGTCGTTCTACCCGTCCGCCAAGATCGGCATGGTCGGGCCCAACGGCGCGGGCAAGTCCACGATCCTGAAGATCATGGCCGGCCTCGACCAGCCTTCGAACGGTGAGGCCAGGCTCTCGCCCGGCTACACGGTGGGCATCCTGCAGCAGGAGCCGCCGCTCAACGAGAACAAGACCGTGCTCGGCAACGTCGAGGAGGGCCTGGGCGAGATCAAGGCCAAGGTCGACCGGTTCAACGAGATCTCCGCGCAGATGGCCGATCCCGACGCCGACTTCGACAAGCTCATGGCCGAGATGGGCACGCTGCAGGAGGCCATCGACCACGCCGATGCGTGGGACCTGGACTCCCAGCTCGAGCAGGCCATGGATGCGTTGCGCTGCCCGCCGGGCGACGCCGACGTCTCCGTGCTCTCCGGTGGTGAGCGCCGCCGCGTCGCATTGTGCAAGCTGCTGCTGTCCAAGCCCGACCTGCTGCTGCTCGACGAGCCGACCAACCACCTCGACGCGGAGTCGGTGCAGTGGCTCGAGCAGCACCTCGCCGCCTACCCCGGCACCGTGCTGGCCGTCACCCACGACCGGTACTTTCTCGACAACGTCGCGGGCTGGATCGCCGAGGTCGACCGCGGT
>DAIOVT010000070.1:0-12079 GCA_036758885.1 Kineosporiaceae bacterium | reverse complement strand
GGCGCAGGTCACATCAGCCGAATTGATCCCTGATCAAAGCCTGGACGTTTGATGCTGATCGTCTGTTAGCGTCTCCTTGGACGTCGCGGTGATTCGTCCATCGACTTGCCCGTCGAAAGTTCACGGCGTGCACCTCGACCTTGCGCGCAGCCACCGGCACATAGATGTGCCGTCGCACCGGACACCTGGATGTGGCGACCAATTCAATCAACAAAGAGTTCGTGGCAACCGCGTTTGCACACGTGCTTCCAACGCGCCGTCAACCGTGAATCCCTTGGCGTGTTCCCGACATGTATCAGACAGATTTCAGGCAAGGAGCACCGATGTCCGAAGTGATTTCAGCGATCCAGAACCTTATTGAGGCCGTCGTCTTCGGCAACGGCTGGGTCGTCCTGATCGGGGTTCTGCTCGTGGTCGGTCTCGCGGTCGCCGTGCGGCTCACCGGAGGCATTCGTGTCTGAACTCGCCATCCCTCTCGGCGCCGGGCGGACAACCGCTCGCCGCGCAAGAGACCGTCGCAGACGCACCTCGCTGGCACCGTCTCGGCCGGCGATCATCTCCTACGGGGTGGCGGCCTTCGGCATGTCCACCTACCTGCTCACCGGCCATCTCATGCACGCCGTGAAACTCACCAACCTGGCCCTGTGCTACACGATCATGTGGGCACACCTCGCCCTCAAGATCTTTGGCAGCATGCGCGCCAAACCCCATGTCGCCGCAACGGGTTTCGATCTGTCACGACTTTCGGTCGACGTCGTCGTCCCCATCTACAACGAGGACCCGGCGCTGCTCGCAGCGGGCATCGACTCGATGGCCCGCCAGACCCGGTTGCCCCGCGCCGTCTGGCTGGTGGACGACGGTTGTGTGCGCGACGACCAACCGTTCCTCATCCTCGAGGACGAAGCGGTTCGCCGGGCCATCGCTCGTCTGGAGCTGACCGGCGTCGACGTGCACCGGATTCGCCAGAAGAACCGTGGGAAACGGCATGCACAGGCGGCGGCGTTCAGCCGCTCCGATGCCGATGTCTTCGTGACGGTCGACTCGGACACGGTGTTGCACGACGAGGCCGTCGCCAAGTTGATCATCCCGTTCTCCCGGCCCGAGACGATGAGCGTGGCCGGTGCTGCGTACGGGCAGAACTACACGCGTTCGCTGTTCACCCGGATCGTCGAGATGAACTTTGCGCTGTCCTTCATCCAGGGCCGTCTGGCCGAGGGCTCCTTCGGGTCGGTCCGGGTCAACTGCGGGATCATCGCCGCCTATCGCGGTGACGTACCGCGAAGCAACATCGACAGATTCCTCGGCCAGCGGTTCCTGAACCGCCCGGTACGAGCCGGGGACGACCGCATTCTGACCCTGTTCGCCAAGGAGAAGGGCCGCACGGAGTTCCAACCCGAGGCGGTTGCCTTCTCCGCCCTGCCGACCAACGCCCACCACCTGGTGCGTCAGCGCCTGCGCTGGTGCCGGTCCTTCTGCTGGGGCACGTTGTGGCTGCTCAAGCGGCCGATCACGACCGCCGATTTCTGGTTCACCTTCACCCAGGTACTCGCCTTGGTGATGTTCGGCATCTCGATCTCCGCGGCGGTGTCGGGCGCCCTCACCGGAGCCGTGAGCTTCGACCTGCTCACCTCGACCTTGTCGACGTCCGTGGGAATCGGCATGATCATGCACTTCCGGTACGTGCTCATGGCTCGGCCGGATCAGTCCGTCTGGTCGCGTCTGCTCACCTGGTGGCTGAGCCCGCTGACCAGTTTCCTCAGCTTCGCCGTGCTGATGCCGCTCTACTTCATCGCCATCGCCACCCCTCGCCCACAACGCACCTGGGGTACCCGTCGCCGGGTCGAGGTCGGCCTGCACACGCCGGAACTGCCCGGCCAGTCCCCGGTGCAGGTGGCGTGATGACGATCATCGATCTTTCCCGGCTCGACAGCGGCACCACCGGCGCTGTTGTCGGGGGGTCTGGTGGAGGCCAGGGCGCAACAACCACCCTCCGACGATTCCGACCCGACATCGAAGGCCTCCGCGCCCTCGCCGTCGCCCTCGTCGTCCTCTACCACGCCGGCGTCCCCGGCCTGAACGGCGGCTTCATCGGCGTCGACGTCTTCTTCGTCGTCTCCGGCTACCTCATCACCACCCAACTCCTGAACGAACTCACCACCACCGGCCACATCAACCTGCGCAACTTCTACGCCCGACGCGCCAAACGCCTCCTCCCCCTATCCGTCCTGGTCACCCTCACCACCCTCACCGCCACCTGGTGGCTCACCTCACCACTACAAACCCGCGAACTCGCCACCGACGCCCTCTGGACCGCCGCGTTCGCCATGAACATCCACCTCGCCGCAGCCGGCGTCGACTACGCCACCGGCCAAGACCCCTCAGCACTCCAGCACTACTGGTCCCTCGCCATCGAAGAACAGTTCTACCTCCTCTGGCCCCTCCTCCTCCTCATCACCGCCGCCACCTGGCGAAACCGCCTCCACCGCAACAAAAACCACCCCACAACCCCCACCCGAACCACCCACCGAACCAACCACGCACCCCCCTCCCGAACCACCCTCAACATCACCATCACCCTCCTCACCGCAGCCTCCTTCGCCTACGGCGTCCACCAAACCCACATCGCCCAATCCCTCGCCTACTTCGTCACCCCAGCCCGCGCCTGGGAACTCGCCATCGGCGGACTCATCGCCCTCAACACCCCCACCCTCACCCGCCTCCCCCACACCCTCAACACCCTCCTCGCCCCCACCGGCCTCGCCGCCATCACCACCGCCGCACTCCTGCTCAACAACAACTCCGCCTTCCCCGGCTACTGGGCACTCCTCCCCACCCTCGGCACCGCCGCCGTCATCACCTCCGGACTCACCACCCCCACCCCCACCGAAACCCACCTCCTCACACCCCCACCCATCCAAGGCCTCGGCCGCATCTCCTACGGCCTCTACCTCTGGCACTGGCCACTCCTCGTCCTCGCCCCCACCTACCTCAACACCGACAAACTCGGTCTGGGCCAAGCGCTGGCCGTCGTCGCGGTCGCCGTCTGGCTGACCGCCGGCAGTCATGTCGTGGTCGAGGACCCCTTGCGCACCCTCGCCCTCTTCCGCCGCCTCCCCAACCAGGCCCTCACCCTCGGCGCCGCCTGCACCGCGACACTCGTGGCTGTCTGCGCCGGAGTGTTGTTCCTGGTTCCTGAGCCCAAAGCCAGTGGCGCAGAAGCTAAACGACTCTCCGGCGACACCAACCTGACCAACGCTGTGACCGCGGGAACCCGGTTGGCGGCCGTTCCTTCGAACCTGCAGCCGTCGTTCAATCGCGCGTTGGGCGACGATCCCGCCCGCACCATTCCCGGTGCCGCCGGCTGCCATGCGAACCTGCTCGTCTCCAAGGTCGGCAACGGCAGCGGTCAGGACTGCGTCTTCGGAGACCCCAAGAGCGGCGTCACCGTCGTCCTGACCGGCGACTCACACGCCTTCCAGTGGCTACCGACCATGCAGAAGATCGCTGCTGAGAAGAAGTGGCGGCTGATCAGCATGACCAAGGGCGCCTGCACGCTGTATGACGTCGCGGTCGACAACCTCAACCTCAAACGCGATTTCACGGAGTGTTACGCCTGGCGGGCCAACGTGCACAAGCGCATCGTCGCCGAGAAGCCGGCGATGGTGATCACTACGGCAGCGATCTTCAACGAACGCGAGGGTGACTTCACCGACCGCTGGATCGAGGGCGTGACGAAGAGTGTCAGCCAACTGCGCCGAACCGGTACCCAGGTCGGGCTCATCGAGGACACCCCGTATCCCCGGGTCAACGTGCCGAAGTGCCTGGCCCAGCATCTGGACGACGCCCGTCAGTGCTCGATCAGCATGTCGGCCGCCCAGAGCGATCCGCTGCGTCGTCAGGGCACCAAGGACGCGGCCACAGCCGCCGGAGCCACCTGGATCGAGTCGACCCAGTGGTTCTGCGACAAGCAGACCTGTCCCCCGATCGTGGGAAACACCTTGGTCTACCGGGACAACAGCCACATCACCGCGACCTACGCCACCTACCTGTCGCGATATCTGGCGGCCCGTCTGCCGGCCGTGAAGCAATGACACCTCGACAGCACGAACTCATCGGTAAAGGCCCTCGTACTCAAGAACGGATGATCGACATGCTCAACATCGATACGACCGAAACGGCCGGCCAGAAGACCAGTCGGTGGGCAGCGTCGGCTCCACCACGAGTTGTCGTGGTGGGCACCGGATATCTCGGCGCCACCCACGCCGCCGCAATGGCCGCGCTCGGCATGCCCACGGTCGGTGTGGACACCGATCAGGAGAAGATCGCGAGATTGACGGCGGGCAAGGTGCCGTTCTTCGAACCGGAGTTGGAGGAGTTGCTGCAGGCGGGCCTCAGCTCGGGACTGCTGCGCTTCACCACCGACCTCACCGATGCCTGCGCCGATGCCGACGCCGCGTTCGTCTGTGTCGGAACACCACAGGCCCGAGGCTCGAACAGCGCAGATCTTCGTTTCGTCGAGTCCGCGGTTCGCGATCTCGCCCGTTGCGCCGCAGGCGATCTCGTCATCGTCGGCAAGTCCACAGTTCCGGTCGGCACGGCCGAGAGACTGCGGGTTCTGATCGCCGAGGAGGCCGCACGACCGGCACTCGACCGGATCGAGCTGATCTGGAACCCCGAGTTCCTGCGGGAGGGGATGGCGGTCCAGGACACACTGCATCCCGACCGCATCGTGATCGGTGGCGCCTCCGCCGACGCCGAGACCCTGCTCCGCCGCATCTATCAGGCACCGGTGGAAGCCGGCACCCCTTTCCTCACCTGCGACCTGGCCACGGCCGAACTGGTCAAGGTCTCGGCGAACGCCTTCCTGGCCACCAAGATCTCGTTCATCAACGCCATCGCCGACGTGTGCCAGTTGGCCGGCGCAGACGTGCGCGCCCTCGCCGACGCGATCGGCTACGACGTCCGCATCGGGCGTCAGTTCCTGAACGCCGGGCTGGGCTTCGGTGGAGGGTGCCTCCCCAAGGACATCAGGGCACTCATGCACCGCGCCGCCGAACTCGGATCGTCCTCGACGGTGGCACTCCTGCAGAGCGTCGACGAGATCAACATGCGCCAACGGCAGCGTGTCATCGACATGGCGCTCGACGCCTGCGACGGCTCGGTGCTGAATCGGCGCATCGCGGTCCTCGGGGCAGCGTTCAAGCCTCTGACGGACGACGTCCGGGACTCGCCGGCGCTCAATGTCGCGGCCGCGCTGCACCTGCGCGGCGCCCAGGTCACGGTGTTCGATCCACAGGCCGCGGAGGCCGCCAGACGACAGTTCCCGACCTTGCACTACGTCGCCTCCGCAGCCGAGGCCGTGCAGGATTCCGACCTCACCCTGGTACTCACCGAATGGGACGAGTTCGTCAAGGCCGATCCGGTCGCATTGGCCCGGGACGTGGCACAGCCCGTGATCATCGATGCCCGGGTCTGCCTGGACGCCGTCGCGTGGCGCAGAGCCGGCTGGACGGTCAATGTCCTGGGCGACGCGACGGCCGCCGCTGACCGGATGGGTACTGCCGAGCGGACGGGCACCGCCGAGCGACGGAGCGCGGCGTGACGGTCACGATCCAGAGCTCTGATGCCCCGGTCCACCGAGGGAAGGACCCCGCTGTTGTCGGGGGGTCTGGTGGAGGCCAGGGCGCAACAACCACCCTCCGACGATTCCGACCCGACATCGAAGGCCTCCGCGCCCTCGCCGTCGCCCTCGTCGTCCTCTACCACGCCGGCGTCCCCGGCCTGAACGGCGGCTTCATCGGCGTCGACGTCTTCTTCGTCGTCTCCGGCTACCTCATCACCACCCAACTCCTGAACGAACTCACCACCACCGGCCACATCAACCTGCGCAACTTCTACGCCCGACGCGCCAAACGCCTCCTCCCCCTATCCGTCCTGGTCACCCTCACCACCCTCACCGCCACCTGGTGGCTCACCTCACCACTACAAACCCGCGAACTCGCCACCGACGCCCTCTGGACCGCCGCGTTCGCCATGAACATCCACCTCGCCGCAGCCGGCGTCGACTACGCCACCGGCCAAGACCCCTCAGCACTCCAGCACTACTGGTCCCTCGCCATCGAAGAACAGTTCTACCTCCTCTGGCCCCTCCTCCTCCTCATCACCGCCGCCACCTGGCGAAACCGCCTCCACCGCAACAAAAACCACCCCACAACCCCCACCCGAACCACCCACCGAACCAACCACGCACCCCCCTCCCGAACCACCCTCAACATCACCATCACCCTCCTCACCGCAGCCTCCTTCGCCTACGGCGTCCACCAAACCCACATCGCCCAATCCCTCGCCTACTTCGTCACCCCAGCCCGCGCCTGGGAACTCGCCATCGGCGGACTCATCGCCCTCAACACCCCCACCCTCACCCGCCTCCCCCACACCCTCAACACCCTCCTCGCCCCCACCGGCCTCGCCGCCATCACCACCGCCGCACTCCTGCTCAACAACAACTCCGCCTTCCCCGGCTACTGGGCACTCCTCCCCACCCTCGGCACCGCCGCCGTCATCACCTCCGGACTCACCACCCCCACCCCCACCGAAACCCACCTCCTCACACCCCCACCCATCCAAGGCCTCGGCCGCATCTCCTACGGCCTCTACCTCTGGCACTGGCCACTCCTCGTCCTCGCCCCCACCTACCTCAACACCGACAAACTCGGAGTCCTGCAGACCGCCGTCGTGGTGACGGTGAGCGTGTGGCTGGCCAGCGTGACGTTCTTCTTCATCGAAGACCCGCTTCGTACCCTCGCCCTCTTCCGCCGCCTCCCCAACCAGGCCCTCACCCTTGGCGCCGCCTGCACGGTCGCGGTGATGGGAGCGTCCGCCGCCATCACCTGGTTCATGCCCGATCCCCGGGCCACCGGAAACTACGTCGAGCCGCTGAAGGATCTCGCCGCACTGCCGCAGGCAGTCACGACGGGCGGCAGCCTCCGGGCCATTCCTTCGAATGTCGAACCGAATCTGGTCGAGGCCGCTGAGGACAAGCCCGATCCGACCACCGGAGACGGGGTCTCGTGCATGGTCGACCTGCTCGACACACAAGTGAGCCGCGATCCGAAGGGGTCGTGCGTCTTCGGCGACGCGAACGGCGACACCACCGTCGTGCTCACCGGCGACTCACACGCCTACCAGTGGATGCCGGCGATCGAACCGCTGGCGGTGAAGAACAAGTGGCGCCTGGTGCTGCTGGCCAAATCAGGGTGTGCGCTCTATGACGTCAAGGTGGTCAACACGATGCTCAAGCGCGACTACCGCGAATGCTACGAATGGCGTGAGAACGCCCAGGTCCGGATCGCTGAGGAGAAGCCCGATCTGATCATCACCAGCGCGTTCACCGGGTCGGCCAACCGCGATTCGACGTTCACCGATCGATGGCTGGACGGCATGCGGAGCACCATCGGACGGCTCAAGCGAACCGGTGCCAAGGTGGCCGTGATCGCGGACACCCCGTATCCGGCCAAGGCCATCCCCGAATGCCTCGCCCAGAACGTGGATTCGGCGCGGTCCTGCGCCGTCCAACGCAAGGTGGCCCTGAGCGATCCAGGACGGCGCAACGCAGGGGCCTCCGAGGCCGCCGCCGGCGGCGCACGCCTGATCGATCCGATCCCATGGTTCTGCTCATCGGCGAGTTGCCCCGCCGTGATCGCCAACAACATCGTCTACAGCGACAACAGCCACGTCACCGCGACGTACGCGCGAACCCTAAGTCCGTTGCTGGAGAAGCAGTTACCGGCGTTGTGATCAGGTGGCGTCGGACATCTTGCCGCGCAGCTGCATCACGGCCTTGGTGTGCATCTGGCAGATCCGCGACTCGGTGACGCCGAGCACCCTGCCGATCTCGGCCAGGGTCAACCCCTCGTAGTAGTAGAGGGTGATCACGATCTTCTCCCGCTCGGGCAGCTGGTTGATCGCGCGGGAGAGGATGAACTTGGTCTCCTCGACCTCGAAGGCCGAGACCGGGTCCTCGGCCTTGGTGTCCTCCAGGGTGTCGACCAGGGAGAGCTTGTCGCCCTTCTCGCCGCCGACGTTGAGCAGCTCGTCGAGGGCGACCACGTTGACGTAGGACACCTGGGAGAAGATCGCGTGCAGCTCAGGCAGCGAGATACCGAGCCTGGCCGACACCTCGACCTCGGTCGGGCTGCGATGGAGTTCGGCCTCGAGCGAGGAATAGGCGCGTTCGACCTCGCGGGCCTTGTGCCGGATCGAGCGGGGGATCCAGTCGATGGCGCGCAGTTCGTCGATGATCGCGCCACGGATACGCGAGATCGCGTAGGTCTCGAATTTGATCGCGCGCTCGATGTCGAACTTCTCGATCGCGTCGATCAGGCCGAAGACGCCGTAGGAGACCAGGTCGGCCTGTTCGATGTTCGGCGGCAGGCCCACGCCCACCCGGCCGGCCACGTACTTGACCAGCGGCGAGTACTGCAGGATCAACCGTTCCCGCGTGGCCGGGTCGCCGGTCGACTTGAACTCCTCCCACAACGCGCGGATGGCCCGTTCGTTGGCCGCGACCTCTTCCTCGTCGCGCACCTTGAGCTTCTCCGCAGCCACCCGTCGTCCCCTTCCCTGAGGCTCACGCCCGTGGGTGCGCCTGCCGGTACCCGGCACGCAAGCGCTCGACGGAAACGTGCGTGTAGATCTGAGTCGTTGATAGCTTAGCGTGACCAAGCAACTCCTGAACGCTACGAAGGTCCGCGCCGCCGTCAAGAAGATGGGTTGCCGCCGAATGGCGTAGTCCATGTGGCCCCAATCGCGGCGAACCGGGCACCGATTCGAGCATGGCGTGCACCACATCGCGCACCTGCCGGGCGTCCACCCGGCGTCCCCGACGCCCGACGAAGGCCGGATCAACCGCCGATCGGGTGCGTCCGGACGCTCCCGCGGCCGACTTCCCGGCGGGCTCGGCCGCCGCCCGCGCTCCCTCGAGAACCCGCCCGCGGGGCCCGTCCAGCCAGGCCCGAACCGCCTGCGCCGCGGGAACTCCGAACGGCACGATGCGTTCCTTGGCGCCCTTGCCGAGCACCCGCACGGTGCGCCGCTCCAGGTCGAGGTCGCCGACGTCGAGCCCGGTCAGCTCGCTCACCCGGATCCCGGTCGCGTACAGCAGTTCGAGCATCGCCAGATCTCGGACGGCGATCGCCCGGTCAACGGCTGCCTGCTCGCCGCTGCGCTGCCCCGGGGCACCGGCCGGGTCGGGATCAGCCAGGTTGGGATCAGCCAGGTCGGGGTTGGCGGGGCCCGGATCCGTCGCCCGCAGCGCGGCCGCCTCGAGCATCTGGGCGGCCTGGTCGCGGCGCAGCACCCCGGGCAGCGCATGTCCGGTCTTCGGGGATCTCAGCCGCAACCCGACGTCGTGCTCGAGCACCCCGGCACGGGCCAGCCACGCGGTGAAGGTGCGGGCCGCGGCCGCACGCCGAGCCATGGTCGACTTCGCCAGCCCCGCCGTGTGCATGGAGGCCAGCCACGACCGCAGCAACGGGAGGTCGAGCGATGCTGCCCGCACACCGCGCTCGGCGGCGAACTCCAGCAGGCCACGCGCATCGGTCAGGTAGGCCCGCCGGGTGTGCTCGGACCGTCCGCGTTCGAGCACCAGATGATCCGCGTACCGCTCGAGCAACGGATCGATGTGCTCTGTTCCGACCGGGTCGACCGGTCCGACCGGTCCGACCGGGTCGACCGGGTCGGCGGCAGAGGGCTGCATACCGTCGATCGTAGAAAGCCGGGATGCCCTGCCACCGGGGACATGCCGACCGCAGCCCAGCATCGGGCCACGGACGTCAAAGGCCGACCCGGCCGACAGCGCTGCGGGCAAGGGCCGGGCGGGCCCACCCGGTCAGGTCGGCGCGCGGCGCCAGCGACCGTCGACCTGCTCGGCCAGCCCCACCCCGAGCAGATGCCCCAGCGCGGCGCTCACCGCGGCGACCGGCAACCCGGCGCTGCGGCTGATCGACTGCACGGCCCGCGGCGAACGCAGCGGCAGCGCGTCGAGCACCAGGAACTGGGCCGGTGCCAGACCGTCGTGCACCTCGCGCGGAACCGGCGGTGGCCCGGGCAGCGAGGTACCGATGGGATCGAGCAACTCCAGAGCCTCGGCGGCGTCGGTGACACAGGACCCACCCTCGCGGATCAGCCGGTGACACCCCGCCGACAACGACGAGGTCACCGGTCCGGGAACAGCCCCGACCGGCCGCCCCAGATCGACGGCGTGATGGGCGGTGCTCAGCGCTCCCGATCGCCAGGCCGCCTCGATCACCACCGTCGCCGTGGACATCGCCGCGATCAACCGGTTGCGTTCCAGGAACCGCCACCGGGTCGGTGCTGATCCGGGCGGTACCTCGCTGACCACACATCCCGCACCGGCGATCTCACCGAGCAGGTGCTCGTGGCCCCGTGGGTAGACCCGATCCACCCCGCAGGCCAGCACTGCGACCGTCGGCATGTCCGCGGCGAGTGCGGCCCGATGGGCCTGACCGTCGATGCCGTAGGCGGCGCCGGAGATCACCACCACCTCGGCGTCCGAACAACCGATCGCGATGCGTGCGGTCAGATCGAGGCCGTACTGGGTCGCCGAGCGAGCCCCGACGATCGCGATCGACCGCCGGCACAGCGCGGACAGGTCTCCGCCGCCACGCACCCACAGGCAGAACGGCACTGTGCCGCCGAGATCGGCCAGACCCGGTGGCCACTGCGGATCACCGGGGATCAGCAATCGACCCCCGAACCGGGTGAGCGTGGCCAGATCGCGCACCGGGTCGGTCGACCCCAACCGCACCCGCCATCGGGCGATGTCGCTCGCGTCGGGCCGGGATCCCTTGCCGGGCAAGCGATCCGGTCTCCAGAACAGTGCCGCGGCCGGCACCGCACCGATCTCGGCCACCAGCGCCCGTGCCACCAGGTCCCCGGGTTCGGCGATCCGGCTCCATGCCGCGCGGGCCAGCCGCTCGTCGTTTGCCCACTCCGGAACGGGACCGTTCGGCGAGGCGTCCCCCGACGCGTTCATGCCGCGTTCCGGATCGACTGACGCATCACCAGGGCGCGGTCGACGTCGTCCGCGGTCGGCGAGAGCCGGCCGGCCAGATCGGCCAGGGTCCACGACAGCCGCAGCACCCGGTCCATGCCGCGCATGGTCAGAACCTGCCGGTCCAGACACCGGTCGGCAGATCGGGTGACCCTCGCGGGCAACCGCAACTCGGTTCGCAGATACTTGCCGCTCACCTCACTGTTGGTGCGAAACCGGCTGCCCCGCAGGCGATCCTGCTGCACCTGACGGGCTTGGGCGACCCGGGCGGCGACCTCGGCACTGCTCTCCCCCGGCCCGGCGAGCAACAGGTCGGCACGCGAGACGGCGGCCATCTCGACCTGGATGTCGATGCGGTCGAGCAACGGACCGGAGAGCTTGCGGAAGTAGCGACTCCGGGTCAGCGCAGAACAGGTGCAGTCCAGACCCTTGCCGGTGAACCGGCCGCACGGGCACGGGTTGGCGGCCATCACCAACTGGAAACGGGCCGGGAACAAGGCCTGGCCCTTGGACCGGTGGATGGTCAGCTCGCCGCTCTCCAGCGGCTGCCGCAATGCGTCGAGGGTGTCCCGGGCGAACTCGGTGGCCTCGTCGAGGAAGAGCACACCATGGTTGGCCCGGGAGACCGAGCCGGGACGCGGCACACCGTTGCCACCGCCGATCAGGGCGGCCTTGGTGCAGGTGTGATGCGGTTCCTCGAACGGCGGACGGCGCATCAACCCTCCGCCGGGGTCGAACAGGCCCGCCATCGAGTGCGCCGCGGTCACCTCCACGGCGGCGGAGTCGCTCAGGTCGGGCAGCAGCCCGGGCAGCCGCTCGGCGAGCATCGTCTTGCCCGATCCCGGTGGCCCGAGCATGAACAGGTGGTGCCCACCGGCAGCGGCGACCTCGACGGCCGAGCGGGCCGCAGGCTGGCCGACGACGTCCATCAGATCGAGCTGGGGAGCCGACCGGCTCGGCGCGGGAACAGCGGCCTCGACCCGGAACAGCCCGGGATCGGCCGAC